>NZ_JBMDIS010000109.1:0-18680 GCF_057808775.1 Pseudomonas sp. FG86
AAAGTGTCACCTATGTGAATGCACTTTTTTGTAACCCATGTGGTTGTCCCGTACACGTAGGGGATCCTGGATTCTTCGGTTTGGGCGGCAGCCGTGTCCGCACCACAGGGCACAGCGTACTCGTAGTGCTGATTACTCCTGTTGTTGATAGCGACACAGGCAGCCCCAGCGCGGTGATTTCACCTGCTGCCAACGAGCCTTGGGGCTCTTGCCCTACCCCACTGCTGCATTGCACAGGTTCCAAGGGGTAAGCCATGGTTGCGGAAACCTCAAAAAATGCACGCTCTGCTCGAGTCCAGGTACTCCAGTATCGTGGAAAATCATTTGTCACCGGTCTGCGCTGGCATCCGCTGGGTAGTGTCACCGGGCACATGAAGGAAGCGCGCCAGTACGGTCGTGAGCACCACCTCGACATTGTCGCCATTAGAAGAACACCAGCCATTATTCAGGCAGGTTTTGTAGCGCGCAGCGAGGAGGTCATCAAAGGGATGTACTCGCTCGCGGCCACCCTGGCTGGACAGCTGGGGGACTCATGGATCGCGGCCTGGAAAACTGAAAGCGAGATTGACCAATATGCCCTCGTTGCTGTGTATCAAGGTGGCGTGATCTCTGGCTGCGACATGATCGGCACTGGTGCTGAGGTCCGCCGCCGAGTCGCGCAACAACGCAGTCGTGGGATCAACTTCGACAACGAGTACCTGCCCCCAGAGTTCGATATGGGCGGTCAACCACTGGACGTGGCAGAGCTGCTTCAGCCGTCGCATCTAAAACGCGAGTACCGGCTACGGCCACTCGTCTTTGGGCTATCCAAACCAGAACTTGTACAGCTGGCGGTTCTTGGCGTGCTGATCGCTGCCGGCATCATCGGATGGGCTCAATGGCAGAACCATCAGGACCAGATAGCCAAAGAGGCGGCTTTCCAGGCTGAACAGCAACGCCTGGCAGAGTTGGCCAGACTGCAAAAAGAATCCGGTATGGAACAGACGCCCCAAGCGCTTGAACACCCTTGGGCCAAACGTCCATCTGTTGCAGATTTCCTGGAGGGTTGCAGCAACGTCATTTATCAGTTGCCTCTGTCCATTCAGGGATGGCAGTTCACGAGTGCCGTCTGCGACGGCGCACAGGTTTTGTCCTCCTATAAGCGCTCGGGCAATAGCACGGCCGACAAACTGATACAGGCGACGCAGGGCCACTTTTCTGATCGGCCGGCCTTCTTTGACGAGGGCAACTCGGCCACGTTGAAATTCGACATCTCTCTACCCGCAGCCGGTGATGAGCCTCTAAAAGACGCCATCGTGATGTTGGCGAACCTGTCGTCTTGGCTGCACAGCTTCACTCAAACCCCAGTGCTGAAAGAAGTGCCGGTCGTTGTGCCCATTCAACCAGCGATACCGGGCCAACCTGCGCCACCGCCGCCCCCACCGCCTCAATGGAAGCAATTCGAGCTGAGCTATGCCACTGGCATTACGCCGCTGGACTCATTATCCGGCGCACCCAGTCAGGGCTTACGGCTGCGCGAAATCACAACCAAATATGAGACCGGCCACCTTGTCTGGTCAGTAATAGGTGACCTATATGCGAAATAAAGCGCTGTGCTTTTTGTGCTCCATCCTTGCGTTAGGGGCACCATCGAGCTGGGCAGATGAGAACACCCTATCTGGGGTGAACGTCGGCGAGCTGGCCCAGATTCAAAGCCAGACGATCTTGTTGAATGCCAAAGCCGAGAAGGCCAAGGCCGAAAGATCGATCAAGGGCGAAGACCAAAGTGCGACGACGCAGCCGTCAACTGTGTTTTTTTCTCAAGGAAACCTCACACAGCCGGCTGCAGCCTCGGCGCACAGCAGTGATACACAGTCTGACTTGCCTGTCGTGAAAGCGGTATTCGGCTCAGCAAAACGGCTGCGTGCGACTCTGCTCTACAGCAGCGGATTTGAAGTAGACGCAGATGCCTCATCTCGGGAGTTACCCGGTGGCTATCGCATGGCCATCCTCTCCGTCGAAAACGTGACCCTCGAGCGTGGCGGTAAGCGCTACCCCCTCGGCTTTTCCAGTACGCCCCCGGCCAGCTTGAGCAACGTTAACAATTCAGCCCCCAGCATTACCCCATCAGCACCTATGCCGCCTGGGCTGATCCCTGGCCAACGTTGATTGAGAAGTTCGATGACGATCCTGACTGAAAAACCAGATGTCATAGAGCCTGACAGTGATGAGTCTGCTGCAGTCCTACTGACGTCGCACCAAATACTGCTGACGGCCCCTGGTGGACCGTTTGAGCTGAAACCCGAGCTGCGTCAACTATGTGCGTTGACCAGCGATGGGATTTTGTATGTGTCAGCCCAACACCAAACGGATGCCTATGTCATGGCATTCGAGGACCAGCTGGAACACGAAAATCACCACTTTGAGGTCAAGGTCTGCTCGATGAGCACAATCAAGGCACTCTACCGCGCCAATGATGATGCAAATGGTAAAGCACTATCGGCGACTGAGACGAAGCGCCAGGCCCAGGTGGTGCAGCTTTTAGGAGAAGCCCACCGGCGCAATGCCAGCGACGTCCACTTTGTCGTAGGTCACGATATCACTCGAATCTTCTTTCGCATCCACGGGCTCTTGTGGGAGGCAGAACAGCACCAGAGCCAGGTGGGCATGGAGCTCTGCTCGTCCCTCTACAACAGCATGTGCGATGTCGCGAAAGACCACTACCAGCCGCAGGTGAGCCAGGACGCCAGGGTAAAACGCGCCTATGTCGACCAACTCGGTTTGTTCGGTGCCCGAGTCGCCACTCGGCCGCTCGTAGATGGCCCTCTGATGGTTTTGCGTCTGCTGTATGACGACAAAACCAAAATGACGCTTAGTGATCTCGGTTTCCTGACGCAGCAAATTGATGCATTCAGCCGCATCCGCAGCTTGCCTTATGGGGTGAACCTGATCACTGGACCCACCGGTTCCGGCAAATCGAAGTCGCTGCAGGTAAACCTGAACCTCTTGCACGAAGAGTGCGGTGGAACAAAACACATTCTGACGATGGAAGATCCACCTGAATATCCACTTCTCGCCAATCAGTCACCGCTGGGCGCCGGTGAAACCTGGAATGACGGGATCACCAATTCCATGCGACTCGACCCTGACATTCTCATGTATGGGGAGATCCGGGACCTTGCATCAGCACAAGCGGCTTTCCGCGGCGGTATGACTGGTCACCTGGTGCTGACGACACTGCACACCAACAACGCTGTAGCAGCTCTTCAACGACTGATCGACATGGGTGTAGACCGACACCTGGTTACTGATCCTGCACTGATGACAAGCGTGGTCAATCAATCCCTCTTGCCCGTGCTGTGTTCCCACTGCCGCGTCCCCGCACGCGAGCATCTCGGGCAGCTCAACAGTGCGCTGGTGCAGCACTTGCGCGATTTGGAAGCGATTGATGAGACCTACCTCAAAGGACCGGGATGCCCGCATTGCAAAGGCTTGGGCATCACCGGTCGCACGGTGGTTGCGGAAACTTTGCTCACCGACCTTGAATTCATGCGCGTTTTCAATGGGCAGGGTGCAAGTGCGGCACGTCGCCACTGGGTCAAGGAAATGGGCGGTATTACCAAGACCGCACACACGATCATCAAACTGAAACAAGGATTAGTAGACCCCCGCCACGCCGAAATGACGGTGGGGCCGTTGGACTTTGACCGGCAAATCCTGGAGCTCGCTCATGCTGAGTGACGTCAGAGCGATGCTGAATCGTTGGGCAGAGACCTTCTATGCCAAGCAGTTTGGCAAAAACGAAAGAATCCAGTTCTACGAGAGCCTGATGGGCATCCTTGAGGATGGTGTGTCGCTTGAAGACGCACTGCACACGGTGGCCAGAGCATTCAGCGATAACGGGCAGAAGCTCCATCCAGTGTCCCTTGCCTGCAGGGATATCGCGCAATCGGTAAAAGGTGGGAAATCGCTGAGCATTTCCTGCGAAGGCTGGGTTCCCTATGACGAGAACTCTTTGATCGCTTCCGGGGAAGACACCGGCAACCTGGTGCAGGCATTTCGGGACTGCGTGAGGATCATCGAAGTACGTCAGCGGATCAGCAAACTCGTAGCGTCCGCCACCGTTTTCCCCTCCATGGTGTGGAGCGTCATGGCGGCGTTGCTGTATGTGATTGCAGTGTGGATGGTGCCCTCCATGACACGACGCTCCAACCCCGAGGCGTGGACCGGCGTGCCGGCCTTCCTCTATGCCCTATCGAATTTCGTGACCCACTACGGGCTAGTGACGCTGATAGCTGTAATCGTCTTTATCCTCATATCGATCATCACTCTACCCGTGTTTTGCGGCCTTCAGATTACGGCCGCCAGCCCTTCGTGGAAGCTGCAGTTGAACAAGCTGCTCCAGGTCCTGCGAGTCCGAGCAGAGAGGCTCCCGCCTTGGTCAGTCTACAAGGCGCTCCACGGATCGATCTTTCTGCTCAACATGGCTGTGATGCTGCGCTCCGGCATCAACCAACTAGATGCGCTGACCTCTCTTCAACGCAATGCCTCTCCATGGTTGAAAGAGCGCCTGAGCGCCATTCATTACGGAGTGAGCGCCGGCAAAAACTTCGGTACCGCATTGAAGCTTGCGGGTCATCAATTCCCAGACCCCATGGCGATGCATTTTCTGGAAGTGCTCGCCACCCGCAAAGGCTTCGCTGAGTCGATGGAACGGTTTTCCAACCGGTGGCTGGAGCAAACGCTTCAGCGCGTCGAAGCCATCGCCAAATCTCTTATCGGCATGTCCTCCATGGCCATGGGGGTCATGATGATTCTGGTAGTGGTCGGGATCTTCCAGTTGGCCGGCAATGTGACTGCAACGCTTTAAATCAAACCTAAATGAGGTACTGGAAATGCCAACAAACACTCAAAACAACCAACGCGGATTTCTCTCCCTGGACGGGATGTTCTGGTTGATGCTGATCGCGGTGGCACTTGGTTTCATCGTGTTCATGGGCTACAGAACGTTCGGCAGCTCGGACGTCACCATTGAACAGAGCAATCTCGGCACGTTGCTGAGCAATACCAAACGACTGAAAAGCACCACGGGCTACGCCACGGCAGGCACCAACTTGGCGCCTTCTTTGATCAACCTCGAGGCAACTGGCGGCATGAGCATCAACGGTAATGCCCTGTCCAACCGCTGGAACGGCGCAGTGACCGTAATGAGCAACGGCATGACCTTCACCATCACAGAATCCAACCTTCCGAAAAATGCCTGCATCACCCTTGCCTCGAACATGGCCAAGGACAAACAGACAACGACGGCGATCAATGGCGGCACTGCAATTGCCGGCGAAATCACTGCGGTGGCAGCTGCGACCAGCTGCTCCTCGGACGCCAATACCATCGCTTGGACTTCGTACTAAGGAACTCAGTGTGAGCGTGATCTCTGATGCTGAATTCGTCGACCTGTACCTCGGCGATGGATTTGCCGACGCCAAAGGTCTCCCTGGGCAGGCACGAAGGGTTGAAGCGCCCGCCGAATGGCGGGCAGACCTTGAGCGCTTACGGGCGCAGTGCGAGGAAAAGCACAAGGCAACCCAGGATCCAGAGTTCGCCCTAATTGAAGATGGCGTCGTCCTTCGTGTAACCCAGTTGCTGGATTTGAATGGCAAGCCTGTGTTTGTCGTAAGCAAATCCTCAGTCCAGATCCGTCCATTGGACATGCTGGGTCTGCCCGACTATCTGCAGGACGCGCTGATGAGCGACACGGTACGCGGCCTGATATTTATTTGTGGGGAAATGGGCACAGGGAAAACCTCAAGTGCTGCATCACTGGTGAAAGCACGTCTCGAGGCCTGGGGAGGCATTTGTGTGGCTGTAGAGGATCCTCCAGAACCATTTTTGAATGGCAGGCATGGGAGTGGGCGCTGCATTCAAGTTCCGGTCTCTCGCCGGATGGGGGGATACGAGGAAGCTTTGATCCTAGCGCTGCGCACAAGAGCCGATTTCCTGTTCGTGGGAGAAATTCGCGACAGCTCGACAGCAGCACAAGTAATTCAAGCCTCGATCAATGGCCATCTCATTATCAGCACAGGTCATGCCGGCAGCGTTACTCAAGGCATTGAACGTATATCAGCCCTGGCTCAGCCGTTACTCAATAACGCCCGAGAGCTGCTCTCCAAGGGGTTGGTGGCTGTTCTTCACCAGTCCTTATCAAGTGGCAACGAAGGAAGTCGTCGATTAACCCTGCAGAGCCTGCTTTTCACAGGCGATGACGGACCGGGCATCCGAGAGAAAGTCCATGCAGGAAAGATCACGATGCTCGATCACGACATCGCTCACCAATCATCAAGGAGTCTCTGGAATGACCAGTAGGATCAAGCAGCGGGGGTTCTTGAGCTTGGACATGGCGATCGGATTGGCCGTTTTCTCCGTTGTCGTCACTTTGGCGATCGCATGGCAAATCAAGCAGATGGATTCTCAGGACTATCGAATTGCGGCTGATCAACAGAGAACCATTTCAGAGGCATTGGCCAAATATCTGAAGGATAACTACAGCGTGGTGCTGGCCAACGCGGCAGCAACCGTACCGGTGCAAATAACCGTTCCGATGCTCGTCAACACCAACTACCTTCCTGCAGGTTATAGCCCCACTAACGCCTTTGGGCAGACCATTGTCGGCCTCGCCCGGAAACCCAACGCCAATCAACTGGAAGTGATTGTGGTTACTACAGGTGGGCAGACGATTCCTGAAATGGGTATTCGAACCATCGCTGAAAATCTCGGAGGACCTGGTGGGTTCATCTCTTCTGCCAATCCGAACATCGTCCAGGGCGTGCGGGGTGGATGGCAGGTAGCACTAAGTAACTATGCTATAGCTCCTGGCCCAGGACATACAGCTAGCGCACTTTTTCTTATGGATGGAGCGTTGGCTAATGACTATCTATATCGAAACGCAGTGCCCAATCATCCAGAATTCAACACGATGAATACTGATATCACGATGGGCAACCACAATATTAACAACGCAGGAAGTATCACAGCGTCAGGCAACATAACAGCTAACGCCGACATTACAGCTCGAAACGTTATCGCCACAGCCAATGTTAATGCCGCTACTGCAACCATTACCGGTGATACCAGCACAGGTGGTTGGTTCAGAACACGTGGTGACACAGGCTGGTACAGCGAAAAATGGGGAGGCGGGATTTATCAAAATAGCCCCAACTGGGTCCAAGTTTATAACGACAAAAACTTTTCAACCGGAGGTGAACTATGGGGTGGAAAGATAACCTCGACGGGCAAGATAACGGCCTATGATCGCATTCAGACAAATGAATATTTGTCCCTGGGAGGCATAGCTACCGAGGGGCAACAGTGCAGTGACCGAACCCTTCTTGCAAAAAGCGCCGCGGGAATAACGTTGTCCTGCGAACAAGGCTTATGGAAAAGACCAGGTGGGTGGGAATTCCAGCTGATCCAGGGCACCTGCCAGGCGCCTGCCAGAGGAAGTGTGACCTGCTCCCTTGGCGACACTACATGGAAGTCATGCTCTTTAACTGGCGCTTTTGGCATCGGGGATAGTGAGACTGGGTACATCTTCAGAAATGCAAGTGGATGGTTTCTCTCCACATCTCGACTTTCCTGGCCAGGTCTTTTCTATTGGAGCTGCTTCAAATAAAGCATCCATTTATAAAATTTCAAAAACGTTTTATAGTATGTTTATGGGGATTATTGCAGTGCAGACGCTTGAGAATAACGTTGAGTATAGTGCTGGAGAATTACAGACCTGGCTAAGCACCCGAAGCAGGATATGCTCAACTGTGCTATGGCGTCGCGCACTAGAAGAAAAAGAGGCATTCGAGGTCGGCGAGTTCACTTACAAGTTACAACCAACGGCCTCTGGTCGTTATTTAGTAAAAAAGATCGCCACTATGGAATTAATCAATCCACAACGCAAACCAATGAGCATCAAGCGAGCCGCAAAGTGGACTGTCATTGCGCTTGGCCTAGTAGGAATTTGCTTAACATTGATTATCCTCACGAAATAGTTTTGTTATTGACGCGTAGGTGGTAACAACCACCATTTTGTGGATGGAGCTCATATCATGACAATGCAATGGCTCGTTTTGATGATTGTGCTCATTGCCTCCAGCATTTTCATGGAGAACCAACATCAGGACCAACGTACATCCGACTACGCTACCCTCGACTCACTGGGTCGCGGCTTTCTGGTGTACCGATCTGCCGCTACCGAATATGCCCAGGCCAACCCGGGCTTCAGCGGAGTACCGAGCGATTCTGCGCTCAACCTACCTGGGTGGTTTGTGAAACCTGTGGGCGTAGGTTCTTACATCTCATCAGGAACGGCCTATACTTATTTTGATGGGGTTGCACCGTCAGGCTTGCCTTCTGTGCTGGTAGACCTGACAAAGACAACTACCGTTGGTTTAAAGCGTTCAGGAATGCTGATTTCACAGATAACTGGGGCGACCGGTATAGCAATTCCGTCCCCTGTTCCCGAAGGTGCGGTCGTCGCAGTCAATTAGTCTGAGTCGACCGACTTTGAAAGGCGCCGGGTTGCATAAGCTCCGGCCTATCAACATAATGATCACAACAACGTTTCCACCCCGTTGGCTACTGGCGGTCATCAGTAGCGCCCGGTGATGCGGCTTGCCTCATCACCAACCCCAAAGCACGCATAGCTCCGGGAAGGGCGTGCGGACCTGGTTCAGAGCTCTCCCTGTGTCTCCCTGTTCAAGCCAGACACGCAGCCGTCTAACTCGTGAATTGCGAGTTCAAAGGCACATAGGGCTCTGTTGAGGTTCGAAGCACCGTAGTCTAAGGGCCACACTGGTGTTGTGGCCCACACTTTTTAAAGCTCACACAATAGGTAGCCTGATCATCTTGCAAAGGATGATCAGGCTACCTATTGGTAGCTGCTTTTCCTTGCCGGTGGCCCGCCGGCGAAACGCAGGGCTCCCTTTGTGCGCGGATGCGTGCCTTATGCTAGCTGGCCTCAGCCACGATAATCGGCCAGGTGTTGGAAGTAAGACGTTCAGATCACAGCCCAGGGATCAACAACGCCTTCATCCCGCACAGGTGGTATTTTTTTCTGAAAGACGCTACTTACTACATCCGAGAGTGACTGTTGACCCAGCTACTCTCGGTAGCTTCTCCTGTCGACCTGAACCTTCTTTGCCCTCCGCGAAATATCCCTCTCCGCTTGACACATCACCATCCCCCCTTCGATGATATGGACGTGCTTTGCTGACGTCGTCAGCATCATGCCCAGGCAGTCAGGATCTTGAAGACTGCGACACGATGTTCGTGTCAGATCCGCCCAAGACCGCTGAGCTTCTGGTAGCGCGGTCGGTCGACAATCGTCGATGGAAGCACCTTATGCAACTCACCTCGCGGGGAATCACTTCCCCAACGGGGTCAGTGGGTTCTCCGCATTCAACCTGCAGGAGAATCACCATGTCCAAACTTGCTTATGGCTTCGGTTTCGCGCTTGGCACCATCACGCGACAGTTTCTGCGTGCGGTAAAGAAAACCAGCGCTGCGCCCACAGCTATCCATACCAAAGCAGCTCCGTTGCTTCCACCGCCCTGCGTACCTGAGCGTCTCGTACGTGAGATGGATCATGTACCGGCAATAACTCGTAAAGGTGTCGACCTGAACCTTTGGTACGCGGCTAACACTCGAGTGGTCGAAAAGCCAGCTCGGAAACCGCGTAAGAAGCCAGCTGCACGCTCGTTGGTGCCAGCAACTTGCTAAGTCTGCGTCCTTCGCCTCTGTAGGGAGCCTTCCCAAAGGGAAGGTTTCCTCAGAGTTTTCACGGTAGGGGCTTGACAAGCGACAATCGTATTTCCATGATCTGCACATGTATCGCTGACGTCGTCAGCAACATGCCCAAGTAGTCTGGATCCGCAAGACTACGATGCGGTTTTCTGCATTGATCCACTCCCAAGATCGCCATAGCTTCCGGTAGCGCGATCAGTCGACTTAGTCGATGGAAGCACCTTTCCCACCCATGACGGGCCTACCCCGTCAGGGCAGGCCTCTCACTTTTGGAGGTCTGATGAAAACTGAACTGGCTCTCTACCAGGCGTTGATTTCGATTAACGTCCCGGAACAGAAGGCAAATGCTGTTATTGAAGCTTTGGAGACCGACATGCTTTCACGTTTGGCTACCAAGGCAGATTTAACTGCTCTTGCTGCAGAGTTCAAATCTGAGATTTCACAGCTTGAAGTCAAGCTCACCATTCGCATGGGCGTCATGTTGTCTGCAGCTGTCGGTGTAATGATTGCTGCAATGAAGCTGATGCATTAAACAACCTTAAGCTCCACCCACCCTCGCGGGGAATACTTTCCCCCTAGGGCGAAGTGTTTCTCCGCTTTCTGTTATTTCGAAACTGGAGAATCACCATGAGCACTAATCAATCCAACGAAGCAAAATTCTTCGACCTTCACACCACTGGTATCGGTTATCTCAACCGTATCCGTGAAGTGAAACCTCGCGGCAAAGGTAAGCCATTCATGGCAGTTACCGTTGCGGCTCTGCGCGGCTCGATGGATGATGCCGAGTATTCCTATATCGACTGCAACGTGGTCGGCGCTGAAGCTGAAAAGCTGATTCGTCGCAGCCAAGCAGCCGTTGAAGCCGGAAAGAAGGTCCTTGTGAGCTTCCGCATCGGTGATATCTGGACCGACGCATTTACCTACGAGAAAGGCGATAAAAAAGGTCAACCTGGAGCAAGCCTCAAGGGACGCCTGTTGTTTATCGGCTGGATCAAGGTGGATGGCCAAACCGTCTATGAAGCAAAGCCTCGTGAAGTAGAACCAGTTGTTGAAGACGGCGAAGCGGAACCTGAAGCACAGCTCGCAAGCGAAGAAGCATCCGAGCCAGTAGCAGAGGAACAATCCAAGCCAACGCCCGCTAAACAGCAGCGTACGGCATCTTGATTCACTTTGTTGAAAGGCACCCGAAGGGTGCCTTCATTATTATCAAAGTCCGCAGGGAACACCTCCCTTCCGGGCACGGTGATTCTCGTCCGTTGGAGACTCACCTTTATGAACACGTTATTTACGCAATCTCTCGATATACGCGTTGCTTATGCAAAAGCGGAAATCTATGGCGACGAGATTACCCAATATGAGGCTGAGATCGAGGCTCATATTCTGGGTGCCGACGCGTACCGCGCCGGCCAGCCGATCGTACCCGAGCTGTTCAAAACCGTTCCTGCGCTCAGTCGAGCTTGGGGCGAAGGAGTGAACGCGGCCATTAATGGTGGCGGTTGGTCACGCTTTACTGAAGAAGACCAGCAGCAGCTAATAACACCGGAACCATACATTGTGTCGGATTTTGCATACGGGAAACTTGCATTCGCCGAGTGCGGTATCGAGTACCCCCTCCAAATACTGAAGAGCGCTGCGGGCTATTACATTGGTACCGCTGATGAGTTTGAACCGGTATCAAGGGAGTCCGAAGAATACTACCGCAGCGAATATGCCGCGAAACAAGCTTTTGACCTCAACCTCTGGACACAACGCCACGTGTGCTGGTCCTGACATAACCAAAACATACCTAACCGGGAAACCACTTCCCGGACGGGCCGGGTGGTTTCTCACACCTGGAGATAAACATGCAAAGCACCACTAACCTCGTGTCGTCTGACCTGCTCAAGCTCCCGGTCGTTTTAACACCCCGGGCCTGGCAGGAAGCGGTGCATATTGAAAACCCTCAGGATGCAAGTGTTGTCAGTGAGCGACTGGGCGAAGTTGTCCTGGAGGCCTACCGAGAACTGCACTTGCAACCTGACAGCACACAGATCCATTTCGGCCTCTATCGTTTATTGCCTGCCGGCAATAGCACTGATCGAGTCTGGCTGGACCTAAAACTTGACCGTATAGAATCACCGCCAGGCGTTTTCTATCTGTACATCTCACTCAAGGAAGAAACTCATACTTCTTGCCCGTAATCCTTCGACAATCACAGCACTGCCCAAAGCCCGACACCTGTCGGGCTTTTTTCATTCGTAGCAGTGTGGAGCTGCCCATGATCAACATCCCCGGCCAACTGGCCATCCGTACCATCAGCGGCCGTAATGGCGAATTCAACGTCGGACGGCTTTCGACCTCTATCGGTGAGTTCGTGATCAAAGACGCACTCCTCGATCAGTACGATGAAGGCAAATACCGAGGCGACTTTCTGATAACGGAGATCCGTCCTTCGTATTACTCCACAGCAGGCCGCCTGATCGTTGAGATCCGTGCAAGGCTGGAAAGCATGAGCCTCGACGACGTCGACAATCTGACACCAGAAGACGCCGCCAGGCTCTCGCCAAACGAGCCTGACCCTATGGATGAAGAGTCTTCTTCCAACCTCTCCAAGCCTGTGCAGCGTAATAATCCGCCCGCCCTACCGGCCACCAATAAACAGGTATCAAAAGAGGATGCCCCGTTCGGGATGACCCCGACCGGCGCAACCAACGACCTCGAGGCAGATGCCGAGTTGTTCGGCACAATCTGGCCTCTAAGCTATACAGTCAGGCTGGACACAACTGTTGATCGTCAGCAACTACGCCAACAGTGCAGTCGGCTCTCGGAGCTCGGCTATTTACACAACTTCAAACTGCAGGTATGGAATATCTCCAATACCTAACGATGCCGGCGATACGCCAAGCCAATCGGCACATTCATGAGAGGCTCCCTCCTGGGCGCTCCTCGACTCAACAGGAGCAGCACATGAATCTAATCTTCAATAACCTGACCCAACAAATCCTTGAAAACATCGAAGATCAGCTCGCCAATAACGAGGTATCGACGAATGAGGAGCTTTGGGACTTCTTCGTAGAGGAGCTCGAAATGACGGCAGAACAAGCCGATGGCGCCGTTGCCCTTCGCCCCAAATACCTGGGGCAAATCTTTCTCACTGGGCACAGCCCACTATTTCAAAACGAGACGGTCTAGTTTGGCGCGGGGAGTCAGATCGATCTGGAGGGCATCACCATCAGGCTTTGTGTTAACGACAGAAAAGCCCTCCCAAAAAGGAAGAAAAGTATAATATCGCACATAAGAACGCCGGTTTGTTAGATGTGTTTGCTCGCACGAACATCATCAATCAAATCGGCGTTCTTGTTTCTGTGTTGCCCGGAATTCCTTGAAGGTAAGCGTCCGGTAAACACGCCTTCCTGACGCCAACGCCTTAATAGTTGAGATCGGTAGTAGACCACGCCGCACGCTTGCGACGCTTTAGCTGGCGCTGAGATTGAGCGGATGCTTGAACAACGTGACGTGGCCTAGGCCGCGATACAGGACAGGTTAGGAAATTCGCGGCCTCATCCAGACGCTGAGTTAGGCACGCGTCTGCAGTGCCCTGTTTACGTAAAGAGATGAGTTTAGCGACTAGATCAATTAGGCGAAATTCTAGCAAAGAATCCCGCCTAATCCGGTAGTCAGGCCGTCCTAGCGCGATTTGTGGCAACAATTTGCTCATCTGTAAACTGACTGCCGGGAACCATAAATTTTGCGATAAGTGCGTCTCGGTTTTGAGGTGCCCGTACCTTGTCTGCCGCCTCCAGCGCCATCTTCAGCTCCGGCAATGTTAGCTCGGTGCAGTAGGCTGGTGTTCCTGGTTGCTGACGCCACGAATCTTCAAGGCTACCAGCGGCAAGCGCGATAAAGCCCGTATCCTCAACGAGATCCTGCGCGACGGCCTCTGCATGAGTGTCATCCCCTGCTACATGTAAGCCAATGCGTGTCGAAGATCCAGTTGGTTGCCGATTGTCGGCAAGAGTCGCTGCAAGGACGGCGTTCCAAGCCTTAATGACCGGGCGGCTAAACTGCTCGCTTACCCAAACGTTCACGGGCTTGCCGTCGTCAACTTCTATGATTGCCCCGTCGCGTCCCGGATAGTAATTGGACGTGTCAATGACAACGACTTTCTCGGGGACATTCTTTAACGTCTGTTTGAGATCTGGATATTTTGGGAAGGGTATCGAGAGGATCACAACGCCTACCTCGGACACTGCCTCTTCCTTGGTCACAGCGTGTGCGCCGATTTCACTGACCAGGTTTTGAAGGCTTTCGGGGCCTTTCGAATTTGCCAGCTTAACTTCATGGCCGCACGCGACGAGCTTGCGGGCAAGGGTAGCCCCAATATTGCCGGCGCCGCTAACTCCGATTTTCACTTCAATAACCTCCTCACCCACAACCAATATTCAAGTTGCTACCTGGCTAGGTGTGCGAATGAATCAAGCGTGTCGCAAAGCCGCTGCGATCTGGGGTGAGCACGCATGTCGCTTGACTCAGGTAAATACGACTCTTCAAGAATGAAAGGTTACGCTGTCGGTAATCGGCACACGATGCCAGCGTCTAGCGGCATCCAAATTACCGCCATTCGCCCCTTTTGGGTCGGTAGCGACGACCACTTTCGACAATCGGTGTTAATGGTTAAGCCTCAGTCCGTTCCGCATCTCAACGGTGTCATCGACCTAACCCCTCACATCGAACGGCACTCTCGAGCTCCGTATCGCCGAGCATCATTTCAAAACCCGCGGTTTCTTCCTTACGAGATAGTTCAGTGATTAAGGAATCAGAATTTGCGATGAAAATATTGACCGCGGCCGGCGTTAAAAAACTAGGTAATTATGTTACTCAGCAGCGTTGCGAGGAGTTTGAGGTAATTTCGTGTCTGTGCTTAGCGACACCGCTACGTAGCGTAAATTTTTAGCTAGCCGTATTATTTTTGACGACGGATAACGAGATAGCTACAGCAGAATTACAATTCTGACACAATCCCAGCGGAACCTTCTTTTTTTGAGCCGTGTCAAAGTAGGCTGTTGACTAGCACCGTATCGCCGGCTAGAGGAGACGCAGGTCTGCAAAAAATCGCATACCAACAACATACTTTCATCCTAAACTACAATTAGTTTAAATGAGTTTTATTAGCCGTTCTGAAAGGTAGGATCCATATTTGTGTTTTTGTTTGTAGCGATGAGAATCTAGATTGAAGCCAACCACTACATTAGGCAAGGAGAAGCATGTGGGATCCAATCACGCTCATGGCGGTGCCGCTCTACGTGAAGGACACCAGAAAAAACTACTCATGGCGCTTGCCCTGACTGGTATTTTTATGATTGCGGAGGTTATCGGAGCATGCGTTACCGGCAGCCTAGCCCTGCTGTCTGATGCATCACATATGCTCACAGATACTGCTGCTCTGGCAATTTCACTGATTGCTCTCCAAATAGCCAAGCGGCCAGCGGACCAGAAACGGACTTTTGGATATGCTCGCATAGAGATCCTAGCCTCAACGTTCAATGCCTTATTACTCTTTATGGTCGCTGCCTACATTTTGTACGAGGCGTATCAGCGCTTGCTAGTACCGTCGGAGATTGCTACCGGTGCGATGATGTGGATCGCAATTGGGGGTCTTTTTGTGAACCTGATATCGATGCGTCTGCTCTCCTCTGCCAGCAGTGAAAGTCTGAATCTCAAGGGAGCCTATCTTGAAGTCTGGAGCGACATGCTTGGTTCATTGGGCGTGATCATAGCGGCACTTGTCATCCGATTTACAGGTTGGAGCTGGGTCGATACGATTGTCGCCGTAGCAATCGGTATATGGGTGTTTCCACGTACTTGGCAGTTGTTGCGCGAAAGCTTGGGGGGTACTTATGGAAGGGGTACCCGACAATCTCAATATTGCGGAAATAGAGTCCCTGATACTTGGAGTAGATGGGGTCATGGAGGTCCATGATCTGCATGTTTGGGCTCTAAGTAGTGGCCGCAATATCCTGACGTCGCACGTAGTCGTGCGAGATTCATTAAATCGAGATGTTATTCTCGCATCAGTCATTGACGCGGTGAGTAAATCGTTCGAAATTCATCACTGCACGATTCAAATGGAGCAAGCAGCCTTTCATGATAATGCTCCGAAGCCTTCACACTAGTCGTTTTTTTGATGACGCTAATTGTTGTATTTGCAGGCAGAAGCCCTAAGAAAAATCGACTTAAGATGCGTTCCCCAAGACTATACGCGCTTTTAAATATGCATTACTGCCACCTCTAAATTTAACGACTAATCGAGTTGACCGGCGGCCAATATTAAAGGAGCCTTCAGGCAGATTCGCCTGCTACGCGCACTGAAGGCATCCGCCAGCTTTGGCCTTAAAAACCTTACCATTGACAGATTCTCGATTATTCCAAACAATCAATTTATCATAACTATCAATAATATTGCGCAAAAATTACAAATTTGCAAAGCTTACGCGCATTTAGCCAATTCGCGCTAGGATCAGTTATTATTGAGTTAATGTAATGCGCATGAAAATAAATAATGAAATTAAACACCAAGCACACAGCAGTACTACCAATCAGCGTATAACCACACTGGCGGCCGATTGGACTATTATTTTACTCACATCCTGAGATAAGTTATGCGCGTTCTAGTTGTGGAAGACGAAACCAAAAACGTAGAATACCTTCAGCAGGGCCTTTCTGAAAGCGGGTACATCGTAAATATAGCAAACAATGGTGTTGATGCCGCTCACTTATTCAATACTAATATTTATTCGTTTCTGCTTCTCGATGTGAACCTCCCTGACATCAATGGCTTGGACCTTTTGGAAGTCATTAGAGAAACCAGCCGGGTCCGCGTCATTATGCTGACTGCCTGGGGACGAACCAACGACAAGCTCAAGGGTTTGGACGGTGGCGCAGATGACTACCTCGTCAAGCCCTTCGAGTTTCCCGAGCTGCTTGCTCGCATGCGCTCGCTGCAAAGACGTGGCGACGAGCTTTTTGAGAAAAACGCGCTGAGAATTTCGGATGTAGAGCTCGACTCTGTGCGCCATCGGGTGTTCCGTGGATCTACACGCATAGACCTCAACACCAAGAAATTTGCTCTCCTGCACCTTCTCATTAGTCGAGCTGGCAAAGCACTTACACGCTCTCAGAGCATCTGGCTGATATGGGACATGAACTTTGACTGCGATAATAACGTTATTGACGTCTCTATCCGGCGATTACGCTCGAAGATCGATGATCCATTTGAGACCAAGCTCATACATAAACTTCGAGGCATAGGGTACGTTCTGGAGGAGCGCGCATGAGGCCGTTCAGTCTGGCTGTGAAGCTGGGATTCAAAGTCGGTTTGATGAGCGCAGCGCTGCTCCTCCTTTTCGCCACCTTTGGGTATGTGATGGTGAGCCAAGCTCTCGAGAGAAACTCCCGAATGGACCTCGAAGTGAAAATGGCGGGTATGACTCACAACCTATCCGCTATCACTAGTATCGCTGATGTCAATCCAGACGCGCACCAGCTAGTTGACTTGGTCATGGGGCACAATAATCTGTACGTCAGCATCTTTGAGTCAGGACAAACGCAAACTCCACTGCTCTCAATAGGTTCGAAGGCAGTCAACCTGGAAGTGCACAAGTTCAAGCCAACCGAGCAGGTTAAACAGCACGAGTGGCGTGACTCCACGGGTCGCCCGCTACTTAGCGCTTCGCGAGTAATGAATCTAGGCGATGGAACCGAAGTTAGTGTGTTCATGACCATGGACCAGTCAGCCAACCAAGCCCTGCTCGATGCATTGCTAACCTGGGCGCTGATGGTCTCGCCTCTTATTCTCTTGCTGATCTTGGCCATTGGATGGTGGACTGTGCGCAGAGGACTACTGCCTCTGACCAAGTTCTTGAGGATTGCCTCGAAAATTTCCACCGAGAGCCTTGATCATCGCCTACCAACGAAGGGGATGCCGGCAGAACTGAAGAAGCTCGGCGATGGAATCAATATCATGCTGATGCGTCTAGATGATGGGGTTCAGCAGCTATCGCAGTTCTCGGACGATCTTGCTCACGAACTGCGTGCACCTTTGTCCAATCTCATGGGTAAGGCTCAGGTTGCGCTGACCCGGGAAAGGTCTCTTCCTGAGTACCGAGAAGTCTTGGAGTCGTGCACGGAAGAGTTGGACCGCATGAGTCGAATGGTTTCCGACATGCTATTTCTAGCCCAGGTCAGCCACCCCGCGTCAATGGTAGAATTCGAAAATGTCTGTTTGCTCGACGAAATTCAGCGGGTCTGCGACCTCTTCAGCATTACGGCCGAAGAAGGCGAAATACAACTCCAGCTCACAGGAAATGGCGTGGTGCGTGGCAATCAGATAATGATTCAACGAGCCATCTCGAACCTTGTCTCGAACGCGATTCGCTACTGCCCAAGAGGCCGGACGGTTTACGTGAAAGTTCAACGCGGTGCTAACGGAACTACCTTGAGTGTTGGTAACCCGGGGCGCGGAATCGCCAAGGAACACCAGGTGCATTTGTTCGAGCGGTTCTACCGTGTAGACAAAAGCCGAGCACGAAATGAAGGTGGTACGGGTCTGGGCCTAGCTATAGTACAGTCAATTATGGGATTGCATCAGGGTTCTGCGAGCGTAGAAGTGACTGATCAGAATTTTACCTGGTTTCACCTCAACTTTCCCGACACCCAAATGAAGCAAACGCAAATGGGCGCAGCCTAGGTCCCGTATATGGAGGGGGCCGATTTTAGAAGAGCTCTCTTTTTTACTTGAAAGCTTTAATGCCTGAGGGCTGCCGTATTGTTTTGGTCTTTAGCTCGACGTCTAGAGGGGAAGGCAGCCCTACCCGAAAATATGGCGAGCAGCCACATATATCGCGACCTTATCGGGACGGGGGGGGGGGGGG
>NZ_JBMDIS010000011.1:0-146712 GCF_057808775.1 Pseudomonas sp. FG86
GCCAGTGGTTGCCTGGGCGTGCGGGTAGCGGGCGATGCCCAGCGTTTTCCGGGAGTGCAGGTTGCGGTCGATGCGGATTGTTCCCCGGATGTGCCGGCTGCGGGCGGTTGCTGCTGTTGTGCGGCGGGCGTTGCCAGTCGTCTTGCGCAGGTTGCCAGTGGTTGCCTGGGCGTGCGGGTAGCGGGCGATGCCCAGCGTTTTCCGGGAGGGCAGGTTGCGGTCGATTCGGGTTATTACCCGGGCGCGCCGGCTGCGGGCGGTTCCAAGCGTAGTTCGCGTTATGGGGCTGTTGGGATGACGGTGGTCTGTAACCGTTCTGGCCGCGTGCGGATGGACAGGTGTCTGCAGTTTCCGGAGAGGGCGTGTTGAACGGCAGGAATCGCAACGCCATTGATCCATTTATCTGTGTCGACATAGGGCTCTCTATTATTTATCGATCATGAATGGCCTGCCTCTTTTGAGTGTGCTCCATGGGGAGACACCCCCTCATCTGGCAGGTGTCATGTAGTGGGTGATAAATCGCGAGACGTTCCGGAAATATCCTGTTGTGGCGTGCCGATCCTGGCGGCCTTACAGGAAAAGTCCTAACGTGGAAGCCATTATTCAGGGGCTAGGCTGGCAGGAGGGCGAACCGACTGACGTCATTCGCAGATCGGTCAACGAACGTAAGGCAATGTCGGAACAGCAAAAGGTTCTCCGCACACACCGCGTAGCTGGTTCTCGAACTGCTCGATAATTGCCGGCCAGCCCTGGTGACTGGCATGCCGACGGGCATTGAGACGTGCCCTGCGTAAATGCTCACGATCTTCCAGCAGCCAATTGGCCGCATCGCAGAACGCTTCCTCATCGCCGGGCATCGCCAGCACACCGTTGTAACCATGGCGGATGTGCTGGGTCGCGGCCGCTTGGTCGTATGCCACCACCGCGAGCCCGGAGGCCATGGCTTCCAGCACCACATTGCCGAAGGTTTCCGTCAGGCTGGGAAACAGGAACAGATCCCCCGAGGCGTAGTGTCGCGCCAGTTCTTCGCCGCGCCGGGTACCGCAGAATATGGCTTGCGGCAGGTCGTGCTCCAGCAGCGCACGTTGCGGCCCGTCACCGACCACGATCAGTTGCAGGCGACGCTGTGGATAAGTATCGCGCAGGGTATCGAAGCAACGCTTGAGCATGCCCAGATTCTTTTCCTGCGCCAGGCGCCCGACATGCAGCACCGCAATATCGTCATTGCCCAGGCCCCAGCTCTCGCGCAATGCGTTATCGCGCTTGGCCGGGTTGAACAGTTGGCTGTCCACCCCACGCGACAACATCCCCAAGCGCTCGAAGTGCCGGCGTTCCAGTTCCAGGCGTTGGCTGGCGCTGGGTACCAGGGTCAAGGTCGAGCGGTTATGAAACCAGCGCAGGTAGTGCGTGACCATGCGGCTCAACAGGCTCATGCCGTACTGGTTCGAGTACTGTTGGAAATTGGTGTGAAAGCCGCTGACCACGCTGATCCCCAGGCGACGCGCGGCGCGTAGCGCCGATAACCCGAGCGGGCCTTCTGTGGCGATGTACAGCACGTCCGGGCGTTGGCGTGTCCAGCGTCGTAGCAGCTTGTGCATTGACGACTGCCCCCACTGCAGGCCTGGATAGCCAGGCAACGGCCAGCCGCGACACAGCAACAACTGGTCGTCGCTGGTCCGGCTCTGATCGGTGCCTTGGCGTGGGCGCACCAGCTCGACCTGATGGCCGCGTGCGCGCAAACCGTCACACAGGCGGCCAAGGGTATTGGCCACCCCGTTGATCTCTGGCGGGAAGGTTTCGGTGATCAGGGTGATGTGAAGCGAAGCTGTCGTCATGACCCACAGTGTCGCCGTGGGCCATGTCGTCATTGTGTCATTGAGATGATGGATTTATGACTTGATTGCCTTTGGCGTGGCCATCGACTCGGCGCCCTGCTCGCGCACCCAGAACAATGTGGCCCCGGCCACTGCCGCCGGCATCATCAACAGGTTGACCACCGGCACCAGCAACACCAGGTAGACGATGCCGCCGAAACTCATGCTCTGCCAGCGTTTCTGGCGCAGCCAGGCGAGCATTTCGTTCCAGCCCAGCTTGTGGTTATCCGCCGGGTAGTCGATGTACTGGATTGCCATCATCCACACGCCGAACAACAGCCACAGCGGCGCGGCGATCAGGTTCACCACCGGAATGAATGACAGGATAAACAGGCCAATGGCCCGTGGCAGGAAGTAGCCCAGCTTGCGCATTTCCCGGGCCAGTGTGCGAGGGACCATGGCCACCAGTTCGCCCCAACTGAACGGCGGGAAGTCATCGGTGCCCCGCACCACGACCTCGACCTTCTCGGCGAGAAAACCGTTGAACGGTGCCGCGATGATATTGGCGAGCATGGTGAAGGTGAAAAACACCATCAGCACCACCAGCACCACGAACAAGGGCCACAGGATATAGCTGAGGAAACTCAACCAGCCGGGCAGGGTCGGCATCAAGGTGTCGACCCACAGGCTGAACTGATGGCCGGCGAAATAGATCAAGCCGACGAACAGCACCAGGTTGATCGCCAGCGGCAGCAGCACAAACAGGCGCAGGCCAGGGCTGAGGACCAGTTTGAGGCCTTCGCGCAAATATTGCGGACCGGAAAGAGCGGGGGCGGGCATGGAGGACTCCGAACAGGATGACGAACGCGCCGACCTTACCGGCTTTGTCGACAGGGCGAAAGCGCGGCTGGTATGACGACATCAACGGTAACAAAGGCGTCGATTAATCGGGTCGACAGCATAGAGACCACCTATGAGCTGGATTGTTATTCCGTATTTCCTTAATCTTGCCTCCCTCGATACGCTGCACCCATTATTTTTCAGGGGCTGCGAGTGAAAGCCTTCCCCAAGTGCTTCGTGGTCCCTTTTTTATTCCAGCCGTCTTGTGGTCCGGGCGGTCGATAGGAGTGATTCATGTCTGATACCCGTCATTCGCGAGTGATTATTCTCGGTTCCGGCCCTGCCGGTTACAGTGCTGCTGTCTACGCTGCCCGGGCCAACCTCAAGCCGCTGCTGATCACCGGCATGCAGGCGGGCGGTCAGTTGACCACCACCACTGAAGTCGACAACTGGCCGGGCGATGTCCACGGCCTGACCGGTCCGGTGCTGATGGAGCGTATGAAAGAGCACGCCGAGCGCTTTGAAACCGAGATCGTGTTTGATCACATCAACAGCGTCGACTTCTCGAAAAAGCCTTACAGCCTGACCGGCGACAGCGGCGTCTACACCTGTGATGCGCTGATCATCGCCACCGGCGCCAGCGCCCGCTACCTGGGCCTGCCTTCGGAGGAAGCGTTCATGGGCAAGGGCGTGTCCGCCTGCGCGACCTGCGACGGTTTCTTCTACCGCAACAAGCCGGTCGCCGTGGTCGGTGGTGGCAACACCGCGGTGGAAGAAGCGCTGTACCTGGCCAACATCGCCAGCACCGTGACCCTGGTTCACCGCCGCGAAACCTTCCGCGCCGAGAAGATCCTGATCGACAAACTGCATGCCCGTGTCGCTGAAGGCAAGATCATCCTCAAGCTCAATGCCACCCTGGACGAGGTCCTGGGCGACAACATGGGCGTGACCGGTGCCCGCCTGAAAAACAACGACGGCAGCTTCGACGAGCTGAAAGTCGACGGCGTGTTCATCGCCATCGGCCACACCCCGAACACCTCGCTGTTCGAAGGCGTGCTGGACGCCAAGGACGGTTACCTGGTGGTACAGGGCGGCCGTGAGGGCAATGCCACCGCGACCAACATCGAAGGTATCTTCGCTGCCGGTGACGTGGCCGACCACGTCTATCGCCAGGCTATCACCTCGGCCGGCGCCGGCTGCATGGCGGCGCTGGATGCCGAGCGTTACCTCGACGGTTTGGGCAACGCTTCGCTCTAAATCCGTTGAGCAAAAAAAAACCGGCTGCGAGGCCGGTTTTTTTGTGAGTGCGATTTAAATGTGGGAGGGGGCTACACCCCGATAGCAGTCTTTCAGCCAAGTATTCGTTAGCTGAGACACCGCTATCGGGGGCAAGCCCCCTCCCACATGTTGATCGACATCTGACTCAGGATTTGCGGGTCAGTGGCTGGGCGGCGAACTTCACGCCTGCCAACCCATGGGCAATCAACGCCCGAATATTGCCATGGTCGCTGCCCTCGGGCGTCGCCACCACCGAGCGGTAATGCTCGCCGAAGGCCAGCAGTGCTTCCTGATCGCTCAAGCCTTCCAGCAGCGCCAGGCCCAGGGTCTTGCATGAACCTTCGTTCTGCCCGGCGGCGTTTTCCACGGTGCCATTGGTAAAGGCCTGCGGCTGGTAGTCATAACCGGCAGTGACGAACGCCAGGGTATCGGCAAAGGCATGTTCGCCGCTGTTGAGGCTGGCGCGCAGGGTATTCAAATCAGTCATGGGTTTTTCCTTGGGCAAACGCCGCCTGTTGCTCGGCGCTGGCTTCTTTCTGGTATTGGGCTTTCCACTCGGCGTACGGCATGCCGTACACCACTTCGCGGGCGTCATCGAGGCTCAGCTCGATCTGGCGCTCGTCGGCCTCGGCCTTGTACCACTTCGACAGGCAGTTACGGCAGAAACCGGCGAGGTTCATCAGGTCGATGTTCTGCACATCCTTGCGGCTGTCCAGGTGCGCCACCAACCGGCGAAAGGCGGCGGCTTCAAGTTCGAGGCGTTGTTGGTCGTTCATAGGGCTCACGCAGATTCAAGAGGTTAGCGGCTGGCCGCCAGGGTAATCGACACCGACTCGGCAAAGCGCAGCGCATGGGGCTTGTCCACTTCGACTTCGGCGTACAGCACCGATTCGTTGCTCATCACCAGGTCCAGCAGTTCCTGGGTCAGGCGTTCGAGCAAGGCAAAGCGGTTGCCTTCGACATGGGCGATGATCGCCTTGGTGATGGTGCGGTAGTTCAGCGCGTGGTCGATATCGTTGTCACGCACGGCTTCCTGGGCGGCATACAGGATGGTCAGGTTGATCAGCACATCCTGCTTGTTGAGGATTTCGTCCTCGTTGATGCCGATAAAGGTGCGCAGGCACAGGTCCTTGACCCGGATGCGCGCCATGCCTGGTTGAAGTTGTGGCATTGCTACTTGCTCCGTCCAATCAGTTGCAGGAACTCCATGCGCGTGGTGTTCGACTCGCGAAAGGCGCCGAGCATCACCGAGGTGTTCATGGTTGAATTCTGTTTCTCCACGCCGCGCATCATCATGCACATGTGCTTGGCTTCGATCACCACGGCCACGCCGGCGGCCTGGGTCACTTCCTGGATGGCGTCGGCGATCTGCCGCGTAAGGTTTTCCTGGATCTGCAGGCGCCGCGCGAACATGTCGACGATGCGCGCCAGCTTTGACAGGCCCAGCACCTTGCCGGTCGGAATATAGGCCACATGGGCCTTGCCAATGAAGGGCAGCAGGTGGTGCTCGCACAGCGAGTACAACTCGATGTCCTTGAGGATCACCATCTCGTCATTGTCGGAGGCGAACAGCGCGCCGTTGACGATTTCTTCGAGGTTCTGCTCGTAGCCATGACACAGGTACTGCATGGCCTTGGCGGCGCGCTTGGGGGTGTCGAGCAAGCCTTCGCGTTCCGGGTCTTCGCCCAGGCCCTTGAGGATCTCGCGGTAATGGTGGGGCAGGGATAAGGTCATACAACATCCTCACAAACGGCTTACTTGATATGCCGCCCGCCGTTGACGGTCAGGGTGGTACCGGTGACATAGGGGTTGTCCAGCAGGTAACGCACGCTCTGGTAGATCACCTCGGGCCCGGGCTCGATGCCCAGCGCCGACTTGGCGAGGACCTTGGCGCGGTAGGCCGCGTCATCGCCCTCGTTGAACATCACCATCGCCGGGGCGATGCCGTTGACCTTGATCCGCGGCGCAAATTGCGCGGCAAACGAAAGCGTGAGGCTATCGAGCCCGGCCTTGGTGGCGCAGTAGGCGATGTGCTGGCGGCTACCTTTGCGCACGACATCATCGCTGATATGCACGATGTCGGCGGGTGAAGAACGTTGCAGCAAGGGTGAACAATGCAGGTTGATCAGGTACGGCGCAAGCATGTGCACACTGAACATGTCGGTCAAGGCACGGCTTTCATCGCCAGGGGTTTCTGCAACCCAGGCCGAGGCGTTGTGGATGATGGCCCGCAGGCTATCAGTTTGGCTCTTGAGTTCAGCGATAAAGGCCAGGATGCCGGCCTCGCTGGAGAAATCGGCAAACAGGCCGATCGCACCACGCTCGCGCAGGGCGTGTACACCGGGGCGTTCACTGCGGTAACTGAAAATGACCGGTTGCCCTTCATCCAGCAAGCGCTGGGCGCAATGCAGGCCGACGCGCTGGCCGGCACCGGTGATCAGGATAGGGGCGTTTGGTGCGGTCATGGGAGGCTCGAATCGCTGGCAGGTTGGAACTATACCAGCGACCGGCCGCCCCTGTATTCACGCTGCGGCTTCGGTGGCCTTGCGCGGTGGCGGTGTGGGATGCAACCAGTTCGCCAGCAGGTGTGTCGACAGTGGGATGAACCAGTACACCATCAGCGGCGTAAGGGCCAGGGTGCTGACCAGCACGCGCGGAGCCAGCTCCAGCTCGCTGAGCAGCGGGTTCAGGACGAAATTGAACAGCAGCGACACCGGGAAAAACGCCAGCCAGATCGCTACCGCCTGTTTCCAGCGTGGCGGTCGCGCACCTGCGGCGCCAAACCAACCGTCGATGCCACGCACGCGATGCTCGGACGGGTCGGCAAACAGTTCGCTGCCACGGCCCAACCACGCGCTGCGTGAAGCGGAGAACTCCCAGGCATGCAAGGTGGTTTCATCGGCGAAACGGAAAATGATCTGGAATTCATCGTCATCGGGCGGTGGGGCCAGCACGCCGGAGCCCAGGTAACCGGGGAAATCGGTGGCCAATTGCTCGCCTTCGCGCAGCCAGGCCATCAGTTCTTCATAGCGCCCTTTGGCCACGCGGCGCGCAACCATCAGGGTGACGGGTGAGGTAGACATTGTGTATCTCCAATATTCGGGTGTGCGGAACCGGGTAGGTGGCACACAGGCGTAGTCGCGGGGTGTTGCGGCTGCGCAAAAAAACAGGCAAGGATTATTCCCGTTTTACCCAAATACACCAGCGACATTGGTCCGAAAATCGGAGAACTTGAAAAAGACAGGTGTAAAGGCGTTAAATGAGCGCCCAGTTAACGTTGGTTTTTTGGTCAAAAATGCCCGTGATTACTGCTCCGCATGATAGTGCTTCGCATCTGGATTCAACCGTTTCCGATAAGCTGTTTCCGATCCGTGAAGTCTCGAGACTGACAGGCATCAATCCGGTCACCTTGCGTGCCTGGGAGCGTCGTTACGGCCTGATCCAGCCCACGCGCACTGAAAGTGGGCATCGCCTCTATTCCCAGGGCGATATAGAGACAGTCCATCGTATTCTCGATTGGATCGAGCGCGGCGTAGCCGTGAGCAAAGTGGGCAAGATTCTCGCTCGCGACGATCAGCAGGCCAAGTCCGTTCGTGCGGAGCGCGATGTCGTCGAAGAGGGCGAATGGCCGCAGTGGCAGGCGCGGCTGATACAGGCCATCAGCGACTTTGACGACCGTCAACTGGAACGTTTGTATGGGCAGGTTCTGGCTACCTACCCACTCGACGTGGTGTTCCAGGACATTCTGATGCCTCTGTGGAATGAGCTGTTGCGTCATGAGGGGCGTTTCGGCCAGGCGAGCGAATGGTTGTTCTTCGACAACTTCCTGCGCGTACGTGCCTTGGAGCGCCTGCAATTGGCGGGTGCTTCACCCGTGCCGCGGGTATTGCTGGCGGCCATGGCTGGCGAGTGCCGTAAGTTGGAGTTGCTGGTGGCGGCGCTCTTGATGAGTCGAGATGACCTGGCCGTTAAAGTGCTGGGCATGGGGCAGCCGTTTGACGAGTTGACACTGGTCTGCGAGAAGACTCGCCCACAGGCGCTGATCCTCTTCTCCAATTACTCGCATAACCATGACTTTGCCGGGCGCTTGAACCGCTTGGCGTTGACCCTGGATTGCCCGCTGTTTCTTGCCGGTGCGGCTTCGGATCTTGCCCAGGACAACCTGGCCGGCACGTCCGTTGGCTGCCTTGGTAATGAAGGTCGCCTGATGCGGCGCCGCTTGCAACAGTTTCTCAGCGGCGGGCTGGATACCTGATATCAGGCATGCATTTGTGGGTGGACCAGGCGGTGCTGGTGCAGGATGAATTGGCGCAGGCGCTCGGTTTCATCCACGTCACCTTGGCTCAGGCGATAGGCAAACAGGCCTCGTGCGGTTTCCCGCTCGAAGGTGCCGCGCAGGGCAATACGTTCATAGCCCGAGGGGCTGAACCACAGGGAAAAGGTTTTCGGCGGCCTGAGCCGGCCACGAATCTCCACCAACACGCCTTTGAAAGACACCTCATGCACCCAGAGTGCGCTGGGTGTTCCCCTGATATTTTCCAGTGCTACCGGTGTTTCCAGGGCCAGGCGCCATGGGCGGATCATCGGCCCGTCTTCGAAAATGCTGGGTACGCCCAGGCGCAAATGCACCGCATGAAACTCATCTTCCACCAAGTGCAGGGGAAAGGTGAGTTGCTGGTTATCGAATTGCGCCTGGAGAGTGACGTGGTCGTGAGCGGCCAGTCGCGTGAGCAAGTCGCGAAGCTGCGCACCGCCGTTGACAGTCAGGCTCGACGACGGATCCCGCAGGTTGAGCTGCGGGTTGTGCTGCATGTTCTGGATGAAATCCAGTTCGTCCTGAGTCAGAAGCGTGTCGCGTTGCATCGGTCATGCCCACGGGGGGAAGTATTAAAATGCCATTATCCGCTTTAATGACCGTATTTTCTAAATTTTGTTAGATCCGCTCGTCGCCTTGAGCGCCGCCAGCTCGGCCTTGACGCTGGCCAGTTCGGCTTCCAATTGCGCGACGCGCTGCTGGGCCTTGACCTGGAGGGTCACGTCCTTTTGCACACCGACGAAATACGTCTGCTTGTCGGCCTCGTTGTACACCGTCGACAACGACAGTTCGTTCCAGAAGTGGCTGCCGTCCTTGCGGTAGTTGCGCAGGATTTCGCGGCAGGTACCGCCCTGTTCCAGGGCATCGCGGATGGCTATCAGGGCCGGTTGGTCGCGGTCGCCCGATTGCAGGAAACGGCAGTCCTGATAGAGGATTTCATCCAGGGTGTAGCCGGTCAGGCGTTCGAATGCCGGGTTGACGTAGATAAGTGGCTTGTCCTTGCCTTCACGCTCCGCGACAACGATGCCGTCGTTGGAAGCGTTGATCACCATTTGCATCAGTCGGGCGTTAATCATTGAGCGGTCCATGGCTTGTGGGTGGAACTGGCAGTTTATGACATGCCCTGAATGTTGCACGGCGTGCGCCGAAAATTTTGCGCCAGCTGCTAATATCCCAGGCTTTCGCTCAACCACAGGATCAGATTGATGAAAGTCGCCATCCTTTCCGGCTCGGTGTACGGCACGGCTGAAGAAGTCGCCCGCCACGCCGCCGGCATCCTCAACGCGGCCGGTTTCGAAGCCTGGCACAACCCGCGCGCCACCCTGGCGGACGTGCAGGCATTTGCCCCTGAGGCGTTTCTGGCGGTGACCTCCACCACCGGCATGGGCGAGCTGCCTGACAACCTGCAACCGCTGTACTCGACTATTCGCGACCAGTTGCCCGCTGCCTGGCGTGGCTTGCCCGGTGCGGTGATCGGCCTGGGTGACGCCAGCTACGGCGACACCTTCTGTGGTGGCGGCGAGCAAATGCGCGAGTTGTTCGCCGAACTGGGCCTGCGTGAGGTGCTGCCGATGTTGCGCCTGGACGCCAGCGAAAGCGTCACCCCCGAAACCGACGCCGAGCCGTGGCTGGCCGAACTGGTCACTGCACTGCGCGGTTGACCGGGAATTCGCGCAGCAATGCCAGCCAGGCCTGCGCGGCTCTCGAAAGATAGGCGCCCTCGCGCCAGATAAAGGCAATGTCCCAGCGTAGGTAGTCCGGCGCCTTGAGCGTCAGGCGTACCACCCCCGGGCGCACCAGCCCACGGGCGACCACGCTGGGCAACAACACCACTCCTTGACCAGCGGCGACCAGCGCCGCGAGAAAATCTGCCTGGCCGCTGCGGCCGATTTCCTTCGGGGTAAAACCCAGTTGCCGGCACGCCTGCATCAGTCGGTCGTTGAGCACAAAGCTGCGCTGGTACATCAGGAACGGCGTGTCGGCCAGTTCCTCCAGGCGTACCTGGGCGTTTTCCGCCAGGGGATGATCAATCGGCAGCAACGCGTCCAGCGGTTCATCGCAGAAAGCCTGCCAGGCGAACGCCGGGTCATTGGGCTTCAAGCTACCACCGACTTCCAGTTCACCATTGAGGATCGCCTGCTCGATATTGCGACTGCCGCCCTCCAGCAACTGGATCGTCACGTTCGGATAACGCCGCCGGTACTCGGCAAACAGTCCGGCAAACAGCGTATCGCCGCCCAGCAGCGGCAGGCCCAGGCGCAGTTCGCCGCGGGTCAGTTGGTGCATGTCGTCCAGCTCGCTGAGCAACTCGGTTTGCAGGCGCAGCATCGCTTCGGCACGTTGCAGCACCACCTGGCCGGCGGCGGTCAGGCGGATCTGCGAGCCGATGCGGTCCAGCAGCGGCGTGCCGAGGCTTTGTTCCAATTGCGCGACCTGCTTGCTGACGGCCGACTGGCTGATATGCAGGGTTTTCCCGGCCTGGGTAAAACCACCCCGGTGGATCACTTCGACAAAGCTGCGCAGCTGTCTGAATTCCATGGTTCATGATTCCAGATTGGAATGGCTGGCAGTCTAACAATTCGCTGTGGGGATGGGGGAAGCTTCTCTAAAATGGAGGCCTGCGAGGATCCAAAGCCCATGAAACGTTTCCGCTTCAAACATTTCAGCCGTTTACTCACCGAACTGGTCGTGCTGCTGGCCATTTACCTGCTGGGCACCCAGTTGGCCGTTTGGCTGGCGTGGCCAGTCCCCGGCGGCGTGGTTGGCCTGGGCCTGTTGCTGGCGACCTTCGCTACGGGCCTGGCCAAGCCGGCAGCCTTGCAATTGGGGGCCGGTGTGTTGATGGCCGAGATGCTGCTGTTCTTTATTCCGGCCTTGATGAGCCTGCTGGACTACGGTGGTCTGCTGCGCAGCGAGGGCTGGCGCATCTTGTTGGTCATTGGCCTGAGCACCTTGGCGGTGATGCTGGTCACGGCGTTCACCGTGGAATGGGTGTGCCGTTGGAGGCTGCGCCATGAAGCTTGAACTGATGCCGGTGTTCTGGCTGGCCTTGACCCTGGGCACCTATGTTTTCAGTCGCTGGATTTACCGGCGAACCGGTCGCTACCTGTTGTCGCCGCTGATTCTGGTGCCAGTGCTGCTGCTGGCGGTGGCCGTACCGCTGAAAACCGCCTACGCCGAATACGCGACCGACACCCACTGGCTGATGGCGGTGCTGGGCCCGGTTACCGTGGCGTTCGCCGTGCCGATCTGGCAGCAGCGGCGCTTGCTGGCGCGGCATTGGCCGGCGCTGTTGATGGGCATGGTCGCGGGCAGCGCGGCGTCGATCGGCACCTCGTTCGGCCTGGCCAAAGCGCTGGCGCTGGACAGCGCTGTGACAATGTCCCTGGTGCCGCGCTCCATCACCACACCGTTTGCCATGCCCGTGTCGTCCGACCTGGGCGGCGTACCGGAACTGACGGCGGTGTTCGTGATGCTCACCGGCGTGTTCGGCGCCATGCTCGGCGGCGTATTGCTCAAGTGGCTGCCGCTGCGTACACCGCTGGCGCGCGGTGCGTTATTTGGCGTGGGCGCCCATGGTGCGGGCGTCAGCCGCGCCCATGAAGTGGGCGGCGAAGAGGGCTCTGTCGCGGGGCTGGTGATGGTGTTGACAGGGTTGCTCAACCTGTTCGCCGCGCCTTTATTGGCGGCGCTTCTCTGACGCGAATTAAACAAAGTTCAACTATTCTCTGTGCTGACTCGTTCGGTCATCAAGCTGGCTGCCAAGGCAACTACGGCAGCCATGAGGTCTGACTAGACTGGCCCTTCACTCAAGAAAAATAATAAAAAACGTGTCAAGGAGGTCATTGCCGTGAGCCTAGCCCCTGCACCATTGCCACAGAACGTCAAAGACCAGGTCAGTGCCGTCGAATGGCAAACCCGTGTCGACCTGGCCGCCTGCTACCGCCTGGTGGCGATGCATGGTTGGGATGACCTGATCTTCACCCATATATCGGCCAAGGTGCCGGGTACCGACGATTTCCTGATCAACCCGTACGGGCTGATGTTCCATGAGATCACTGCTTCGAGCCTGGTCAAGGTCGATCAGGCCGGTAACAAACGGATGGACAGTCCCTACGAGATCAACCCGGCGGGCTACACCATCCACAGCGCGATCCACGAAGTGCGCCATGACGTGGTCTGCGTGCTGCATACCCACACGGCCGCCGGTGTCGCGGTGGCCGCGCAAAAGCAGGGCGTATTGCCGATCAGCCAGCAGTCACTGTTCGTGCTGTCGAGCCTGGCCTATCACGCCTACGAAGGCGTGGCGCTGAACCATGAGGAAAAGGCCCGCTTGCAGGCGGACCTCGGTGAAAACAACTTCCTGATGCTGCACAACCACGGTCTGTTGACGTGTGGCGGCACCATCGCCGATACCTTCCTGATGATGTTCATCTTCCAGCGCGCCTGCGATATCCAGGTGCTGGCGCAAAATGGCGGGGCTGAACTGATTACCATCGCGCCGCAGATCCTTGCCGGTGCCAAGGCAATGGCGGCGGCGGTCACAAAGAGTGTCCAAGGCATGGGGGGCGCGCTGGCCTGGCCGGCGCTGCTGCGCAAACTCGAGCTTCAAGACCCCGGGTATAAAAGCTGATGCCACTCGCCGAGATCCCGCTCAGAGCCTGGCGCAAGCGTGGCCAGGATTTCGTCTTTCGCGGCCGTACCCTTCGTTACTGGGTGGCCGGGCAGGGCGAGCCGTTGCTATTGATCCATGGCTTCCCAACCGCCAGTTGGGACTGGCATTACCTGTGGCAGCCCCTGGCCCAGCGTAACCTGGTGATCGCCTGCGACATGCTCGGGTTTGGCGATTCAGCCAAGCCGCTGGACCACACCTATTGCCTGTTGGAACAGGCGGATCTGCAACAGGCGCTGCTCGAGCACCTGGGCGTGCAGCAGCCGGTGCACGTGTTGGCCCATGACTACGGTGACAGCGTCGCCCAGGAGTTGCTGGCGCGGCACTACGAAGGCCGGTTTCAGATGGCCAGTTGTGTGTTTCTCAACGGCGGGTTGTTCCCCGAAACCCATCGCGCGGCGTTGGTACAGAAACTGTTGCTCAGCCCCGTGGGCTGGATGATCGGCCGCGCGTTCGGGCGCAGCGCCTTGTCCGACAGCTTCAACCAGATTTTCGGCCCCGACACCCTCCCCAGCGAAAGCGCCCTCGATGATTTCTGGAGCTTGATCAACTGCAACGACGGCCCGCGCATCCTGCACAAGTTGATCGCCTACATTCCCCAGCGTCGGCGCCTGCGCGAGCGGTGGGTGGAGGCGATGCAGCGCGGCGAGGTGCCGTTGCGCGTGATCGATGGGGAAATCGATCCGATCTCCGGTGCCCACATGGTCGAGCGCTACCAGCAATTGGTGCCCCACGCCGACACGGTATTGTTGGCCAATATCGGCCACTACCCGCAGATCGAGGCGCCGGTACAGGTGCTCAAGCATTATCAGGCCTTTCGCGAGCGGATTGGGCAAGTGGCGCCGCGCAGGGCTTATTCCTGAGAGGTGCTTCCCCTTGTAGGCGGGTGATCATCCTGCTGCCTTATCGCGCACCATTCAGCCGTGGCTGTATTTATTGTGACTGCAAACGCGGTGCCTGACACTCGACCCATTCCCATTGTCCCCATTGGAGTTCGGTATGAGTCAGTCAGTGCAGTTCCAGGATAAGGTCGTGATCGTCACCGGCGCCGGCGGCGGGTTGGGCCGTGCCCATGCACTGCTGTTCGCGCGGCACGGAGCCAGGGTGCTGGTCAACGACCTCGGCGGTTCCACCCAGGGCGAGGGGGCGAACGCATCAGCGGCCGACCGCGTGGTGGCCGAGATTCGCGACGCTGGCGGCATTGCCGAAGCCAACCATGATTCCGTCACCGACGGCGAGAAAATCGTCCAGAACGCCTTGGACGTCTTCGGCCGTGTCGACGTGGTGGTCAATAACGCGGGCATCCTGCGCGACAAAACCTTCCACAAGATGGACGACAGCGACTGGGACCTGGTTTACCGCGTGCATGTCGAAGGCGCCTATAAAGTCACTCGCGCCGCCTGGCCTCATCTGCGTGAGCAAAGCTATGGCCGGGTGATCTTTACGGCGTCCACCTCGGGCATCTACGGCAATTTCGGCCAGTCCAACTACGGCATGGCCAAGCTTGGCCTGTATGGCCTGACCCGTACCCTGGCCCTGGAAGGCCGCAAGAACAACATCCTGGTCAATGCCATTGCGCCCACCGGCGGCACGCGCATGACCGAAGGCTTGATCCCGCCGCAGGTATTCGAGCGCCTCAAGCCGGAACTGGTCAGCCCACTGGTGGTGTACCTGGGCAGCGAGGCATGCCAGGAAACCGCCGGGCTGTTCGAAGTCGGCGGCGGCTGGATCGGCAAGACCCGCTGGGAGCGCAGCCTGGGTGTGGGCTTCGACCCGGAGGCCGGGTTCTCGCCGGACGATGTGGCCGCGCACTGGCAGCAGATCTGTGACTTCGAAGGCGCCGCTCACCCCAAGGACAATATCGAGGCGTTGAAGGAGATGATGGCCAATTTGCAGAAATTCAGCCTTTGATCATTACGTGATCGTTGTTAAATACTACGGGGCGCTGAGGGCGCCCCGTTTTATTGCGGGCATAAAAAAGGCCGCTGCAAAGCAGCGGCCGAAGTAAGACGTTGGATCAAGGAGCGATAAATCAACGTCAGTGAACAGCGGTAACAGATTGAAAACAGGCACCAATCTATCGAAGTCTGGCTTGTCTCCCGGTTGCGGGAGTGGGCTGTTTGCCCTGAAAGCCAGGTAAGAATAGTCGCTTGTAACAAAATGAGTAATCCCGCTTCGTGACAAGGACTGTTACTGAATCAGCAACAGTACCTTCGCGGTGCCCGTCCTGCCGCCAAGCCGCCCATCCATTCCCCTGATAACCCGCCATCCACCCAATCCATGGCCCCGCCCAAACCCCGGCCAGAGCGCCCATTCATCCTTTCGAGCGACAACACGAATACCTCCTTGGTGCGCTTATCGCTCCCGTTGGGCGGCAGTAGGGTGAGGCCTTCTGTCACTCACCGGGGAAGACGCATGACAAAAACAACAATGCGCGCCATCTTCACGCCACAGGCGCTGGCTGCAGCGGTTGCACTGGGCTGCTGCGCCCAGGCACAGGCTGTTTCGTTCAATATTGGCGAGATCGAAGGGCAATTCGATTCCTCACTGTCGGTTGGCGCCAGCTGGGGCATGCGCGATGCCGACAAGAAGCTGGTGGGCGTGGCCAACGGCGGTACCGGCCAGGCGTCGACCGGGGATGACGGACGGTTGAACTTCAAGAAGGGCGAGACCTTCTCGAAAATCTTCAAGGGCATTCATGACCTGGAGCTCAAGTACGGCGACAGCGGTGTGTTCGTGCGCGGCAAGTACTGGTACGACTTCGAGCTGCAGGATGAAGACCGTGAGTTCAAGCAGATCAGTAACCACCATCGCGACGAAGGCGCACGTTCTTCCGGCTACGAGCTGCTGGACGCGTTCGTCTATCACAACTATTCCATCGGCGACCTGCCGGGCAACGTGCGCGTGGGCAAGCAGGTGGTCAGCTGGGGTGAGAGCACCTTTATCGGCAACTCCATCAACAGCATCAACCCCATCGACGTCTCGGCCTTCCGCCGCCCCGGTGCGGAGATCAAGGAAGGGCTGATCCCGGTGAACATGCTGTTCGCCTCCCAAAGCCTGACCAACCAATTGACGGTGGAAGGTTTCTACCAGTTGAACTGGGAAAACACCGTGGTGGATAACTGCGGCACCTTCTTTGGTAACGATGTGGTGGCCCACGGCTGCAACAACAACTACACCGTCGGCAGCGCGGCGGCGGCGGGCTTCCAGCCGCTGGCCAATGCGTTCGGGCAAGGCTACCAGGTGACGCAGGAAGGCATCGTGGTGCAACGCGGCAAGGACCGCGATGCCCGGGACAGCGGCCAATGGGGCGCAGCATTGCGTTGGCTGGGGGACGACACCGAGTACGCGGTGTACTTCATGAACTACCACAGCCGTACGCCGACCGTCGGCACCACCAGCGCAGGGCAGGGCACGCTTACTGCTTTGGGCGGCATGCTACCTCTGGTGCCGGGCGCGCTGCGTCCTTCGCTGGCTTCAAGCGTGATGCTCGGCCGTGGCCAGCACTACCTCGAATACCCGGAAGACATTCGGCTCTACGGCGCCAGCTTCTCGACCACCTTGCCCACCGGCACCGCCTGGAGTGGTGAGATCAGCTACCGGCCGAATGCACCGGTGCAGTTGAACACCACCGACCTGACCCTGGCCCTGGTCAACCCGGCCGCTCCCGGCACCTCGGTGATCAGTTCCTCGGCGGGTGCAGACAACACCGGTTACCGCCGCAAGCAAGTCACCCAGGCGCAAACTACATTGACGCAGTTCTTCGACCAAGTGATGGGCGCCGATCGCCTGACGCTGGTGGGCGAAGCCGGCGTCACCTACGTGGCGGGCCTGGAAGCCAAGAGCAAGCTGCGTTATGGCCGTGACTCGGTCTACGGCGTCTACGGCTACCAGGGCGATCATGATGGCTTTGTCACCGCGACCTCATGGGGCTACCGCGCCCGCGCGATCCTCGACTACAGCAACGTGTTCGCCGGGGTCAACCTCAAGCCCAACCTGTCGTGGTCCCATGACGTCAAGGGTTATGGCCCCAACGGCTTGTTCAACGAAGGGGCCAAGGCGGTCAGCATTGGGGTCGATGCCGACTACCGCAACACCTACACCGCCAGCCTGAGCTACACCGACTTTTTCGGTGGGCACTACAACACCCTGACCGACCGCGACTTCCTCGCCCTCAGCGTCGGCGCGAACTTCTGATCACGGTTTGATAAGGACGACTTTATGCGCAAGATGATTCTGCAATGTGGCGTATTGGCCCTCAGCCTGCTGGCCGCCAACGTGATGGCCGCGGTATCGCCCGAGGAAGCCGCCAAGCTCGGCACCACGCTTACCCCCGTCGGCGCGGAAAAAGCCGGTAATGCCGACGGCTCGATCCCGGCCTGGACCGGCGGTATCCCGAAAAACGCCGGTGCCGTGGACAGCAAAGGCTTCCTCGCCGACCCGTTCGCCAACGAAAAACCGCTGTTCGTGATCACCGCCGCGACGGTGGACAAGTACAAGGACAAACTCTCCGATGGCCAGGTGGCGATGTTCAAGCGCTACCCCGAGACTTACAAGATCCCGGTGTACCCCAGCCACCGCACGGTGAACCTGCCGCCGGACATCTACGAGTCGATCAAGCGCAGCGCGCTGAACGTGCATGCGATCAACGACGGCAACGGCCTGGAAAACTTCACCGGTAACCGTTACTACGCCTTCCCGATTCCGAAGAATGGCGTGGAGGTGCTGTGGAACCACATCACCCGTTACCACGGCGGTAACCTGCGGCGCATCATCACCCAGGCCACCCCGCAGACCAACGGCAGCTACACGCCAATCCGCTTCGAGGAAGAAGTGGCGGTGCCCCAGGCGATCCCGGATATCGACGCGGCCAAGGCGGCCAACGTACTGAGTTTCTTCAAGCAATCGGTGACGGCGCCGGCGCGGTTGGCGGGCAACGTGCTGCTGGTGCACGAGACCCTCGACCAAGTGAAGGAGCCGCGCCTGGCCTGGATCTACAACGCCGGCCAACGCCGTGTGCGGCGTGCGCCGCAAGTGTCCTATGACGGTCCGGGCACGGCGTCGGACGGCCTGCGCACCACCGACAACTTCGACATGTTCTCCGGCGCCCCCGACCGCTATGACTGGAAACTGGTGGGCAAGAAAGAGATGTATATCCCCTACAACAGCTACAAGCTCGATTCGCCGACCCTCAAGTACGACGACATCATCAAGGCCGGGCATATCAACCAGGACCTGACCCGCTATGAGCTGCACCGTGTGTGGGAAGTGGTCGGCACCGTCAAGCCGAGCGAGCGGCACATCTACGCCAAGCGCCACATGTACATCGACGAAGACAGCTGGCAGGTGGCGCTGGTGGATCACTACGACGGCCGTGGCCAGTTGTGGCGCGTCGCCGAGGGGCATGCGCAGTTCTACTACGACCATCAGGTGCCGGCGTACACCGTGGAAACCCTGTACGACATCATCGCCGGGCGCTACATCGCCCTGGGCATGAAGAACGAGGAGAAGAGCAGCTTCGTGTTCGGCTTCGCGGCGAAGGCGGCGGATTACACACCGGCGGCCTTGAGGTCTGAAGGCGTGCGCTGATGCCTGTTTGAAATGCAATCCCAATGTGGGAGGGGGCTTGCCCCCGATGGCGGTGTATCAGTCAGCTATCTGTAGCTGACACTCCGCTATCGGGGGCAAGCCCCCTCCCACATTGGGTTTTGTGCATGGCTATTAATCAGTGCGCTGAATACTTCTTCAACAACCGCCGCCCACAGGACTAGGGTAGGGATCAAGTTGCATAACAATAAAAACGCAGGATGCAGCAATGACCGCCATGACACGCTGCCTGGACCGTCCTGGATTCATGCCACGGCTGTCCGCCCACCATCTGTTGCGCCCACGCCTGGCCGAGCCGTTGCTGGCGGCGCAGGTTCGGGTCAAGTTGTTGTGTGCGCCGGGTGGCAGTGGCAAGAGCGCGCTGTTCGCCGAGTGCGCGTTGCAGGCGCCGGCGGGGTGCCAGGTTTACTGGATGGCGCTCAATGGTGTCGTGCTCAGCCCCATCGAACTCTGCCAGCGTCTGGCGCAAAACCTTGGCCTGGGGTTTACCGACGAAGCCACGCTACTGCTGGACCTCAGCCGCTGGCAAACGCCTGCGTGGCTGTTCCTGGATGATTTCTGCCGCCTGCCCGCACCCGAACTGGATGCCTTGCTCGACCGCCTGCTCAGCGCCAGTAGCCCGGCGCTGACCTGGTGGCTGGGCGCGCGGCGGCGTCCGGCGTGCAACTGGCCACGGTTGCTGCTCGATGATGAGCTGTTGGAATGCAACGGCGCCGAGTTGGGGTTCAACGCCGAGGAGATCCAGCAACTGCTCAGCCAGGCGCCCGGCCAGACGCTCGAGAACGTGCTGCACTTCAGCGCCGGCTGGTGCGCCGGGGTGCGTATCGCGCTGCTGGGCGACGGTCATCCCGACAAGACCTTGCTCGATTACCTGCAACACGAACTGTTCAGCACCTTGCCGGCGGAACTGGCCGAAGCCTGGCGCGTGCTGGCCCATCTGCCGCGCTTCAATGTGAGTTTGTGTGAGCACCTGTTCGGCTTTGGTGATGGCGCGCACTACCTGCGCGAATTGCAGGCCCTCGGCGCGTTTATCCAGCCCTGTGAAGATGCCACCGACTGGCTGCAGGTGTTTGCGCCGCTGGCGCGATTGCTGCGTGATGAGCCCTGGCCGGCCAAGCGCTCCTGGCACCGGCGCGCCTGTCAGTGGTTCAGCGCCCAGAGCGACTGGCAAGCTGCCTTCGAACAGGCGCTGTTGGCCGAAGAGTACGAAGTGGCGGTCAGCCTGTTGCAGCACTTCAGTTTCGAAGACCTGTTCCGCCAACAGAACGCCGTGCTGCTGTTGCGCCTGCATGAGCAGCATGGCGATGAACTGATGCTGTGTTCCGCGCAATTGGTGGGGCTGGTCACGGCGGCGTTGCTGTTTGCCGGGCGTTTCGACCAGGCGGCGTTATGCATCGATCAACTGGCGCGTTTCGCCCCGCAACCCACGGCGGCGGCGCAGCGGCACTTGCTGGCGCGCTGGCAGGCGCAATGGGGTTGGTTGTTGCACCTGGGGGGCGATGCCGAACGCTCCCGCGAGCATTTCCTCGAGGCGCTGCAAGCCTTGCCCGACAGTGCATGGACATCGCGCCTGATGTGCCTGTCGGGGTTGACCCAGCAAGCCTTGCTGCGTGGCGAGCTGGACGTGGCCCAGGCCCTGAATCGCGAAGCGTTGTGCCTGGCCCGCGCCCATGGCTCGTTGTTGCTGGAGGCGCTGTTGGAGTTGGATCACGCCCAGTTGCTGGAACAGCGCGGTGCACCGTACCGGGCGCAGAGCCTGTTGGAGAGCGTGCAGGCAATGTTGCTGCAGCAACACCTCAAGGCTGGGCCGTTGGTGGGGCGCATCGCGCTGCGCCGTGGGCACCTGGCGTTGCGCCAGGGGCAGGACGCGTTGGCGGCCGAGTGCTTCGAGACAGGCTTGACGATGTGCCTGCACAGCCAGGACAAGCGCGTGTTGTACGGCTTCCTCGGCCTGGCGCTGCTGGCGGCCAACCGCGGCGATTACGCCCAGGCCTTTATCCAGCTGCGCGAGGCTGAGCGCCTGATGCAACAACGCCAGGTACCGGACACGGTGTATCGCGCGGTGTTGCTATTGGTCAGCGGGCATTTCTGGTTGCAGCAGGGCCGCGCCGAGTTGACGGCGCAAGCGGTGCGCCGGGTGCTGCGCCACTTCCGCGGGCCGAATGCCAAGCAGGCACCGCCGGCCACCCTGGAATTGATCCCGCGCCTGGAATACCTGTTGGTGCTGGCGGAAGTGAAACTGGGCGGTGCCGACCAACCGGTCGCGCGGCTCAATGCGTTGCTGGAGACCACCCGACAACGCGGCATGCTGTGCCTGGAAACCGAATTGCAGCTGGTGTTGGGGGAGGTGGCCTGGCAACTCGGTGACGGAGCGTTGGCCCGTCGCTCGTTGCAGGCGGGCCTGGAGCTGGCGGCGCGCTGCCAGGTGCAGCAGGCGATCCGTGAACTGCGTTTGCGTTCGCCCGGCCTGCTCAGTGAACTGGGCCTGGAGCCACAGGCATCTGCGACAAGCGCGACGGACAACCCCCTGAGCCAGCGCGAACTGGAAGTACTGCAACTGATCGCCCTGGGCAATTCCAACCTGGAAATTGCCGATCGGCTGTTTATCTCCCTGCATACCGTCAAGACCCACGCGCGGCGTATCCACAGCAAGCTGGGGGTGGAGCGGCGCACCCAGGCGGTGGCCAAGGCCAAGACGTTGGGCTTGATGGCCTAGGCGCAGAACGCCTGGCGATATTCCCCGGGTGTCGCGCCCAGGGCCTGGCGAAAGCGGTGGGTGAAGTGGCTGGCGCTGGAGAACCCGCACGCCAAGGCAATTTCGCCCAGGGGCAGGCTGGCGCCGCGCAACAGGGTTTGCGCACGGGCCAGGCGGCGCGCCAGCAGGTATTGATGGGGCGGCAAGCCGAAGCTTTGGCGAAACATCCGCGCGAAGTGATATTCCGACAGGGCGCACATCCCGGCCAATTGGCCGAGACTGATCGGGTCTTCCAGGTGATGCTCGATGTACTCCACCAGGCGTCGGCGCAGGTGGGCCGCCAAGCCGCCCTTCAAGTGCAGCCCATCGCGCACGCCGACCTGGCTGAGCAGGGTGTGGCTGAGCATTTCATGGGCCAGGCTGCTGGTCAGCAGGCGCTCGGCAGGCTCTTGCCAGTTGAGGGCGATCAACTGGTGAAAGCGCCGGGCCTGGCTGGGGTCTTCGAGAAAGGTGCTTTCCCGCAATTGCAATGTGCGCGGTTCGCGGTCAAGCAGGGTGACGCAGCCGAGGGCAAATTGCTCCGGGCTGAAGTACACATGGGCCAGGCGAATTTCACCATTGATCACCCAGGCCGACTGGTGCTCAGCCGGCAGGATGCACAACTTGTCCGGCCCACCCTTGGTGCCCGGCTGCTCGCGGCGAAAGGTGCCAGTGCCGCCGCCGATGTAGCAGGACAGTGTGTGATGACTGGGCGCCTGGTAGTCCTGGGCGTCGTGATGGTTGCTCCACAGGGCCGCAGACACGCCGTCACCCAGCTCGGCGCAGGCTTCGAGGCGTGCGTTGGGCGAGCGGTTGAGGGCTTGAAAGACGTGCAGGGATTCCAGTGCTGGCATGGTGTGTACTCTCCGACGCCTTGCATCCTACTCCGCCGGGCTGGCGCTGTGATCACTCGGGCCGACAAAAGCGCAAGATTGTGCAAGTGCCCGTGCGTGGTTGAAGGTGACACTGTGGCTCAACCACCGGAGCCCGCCATGAACCTTTTCCTGTATTTACTCACCGTGCTGATCTGGGGTACCACCTGGATCGCCCTCAAGTGGCAATTGGGCGTTGTCGCGATCCCCGTGTCGATCGTCTATCGCTTCGGCCTGGCGGCGCTGGTGCTGTTTGCCCTGTTGCTGCTCAGCCGTAAGTTGCAGGTGATGAACCGGCGCGGGCACCTGATCTGCCTGGCCCAGGGACTGTGCCTTTTTTGCGTCAACTTCATGTGTTTCCTGACCGCCAGCCAATGGATCCCCAGCGGGTTGGTGGCGGTGGTGTTTTCCACGGCTACGCTGTGGAACGCCCTGAATGCCCGGGTGTTCTTTGGCCAGCGCGTGGCGCGCAATGTCTTGATGGGCGGTGCCCTTGGCTTGCTGGGGCTGGGTCTGTTGTTCTGGCCGGAATTGGTGGGGCATACCGCCAGCCCACAGACGTTGCTTGGCCTGGGCCTGGCGCTGCTCGGCACGATGTGTTTCTCGGCCGGCAATATGCTGTCGAGCCTGCAACAGAAGGCCGGGCTCAGGCCGTTGACCACCAATGCCTGGGGCATGTTGTATGGTTCTTTGATGCTGGCGACCTACTGCCTGGTGCGCGGCATTCCGTTCGAAATGGACTGGAGTGCGCGGTATATCGGCGCGTTGTGGTACCTGGTGATCCCAGGGTCGGTGATCGGCTTTACCGCCTATCTCACCTTGGTGGGGCGCATGGGGCCGGAGCGTGCGGCGTATTGCACGGTGTTGTTCCCGGTGGTGGCGCTGAATGTGTCGGCCTTTGCCGAGGGGTATCAGTGGACCTTGCCGGCGTTGGCGGGGTTGGTGCTGGTGATGCTGGGGAATGTGCTGGTGTTCCGTAAGCCCAGGCCTATGAGCCCTGCCCTCAAGGCGAACGCCGTCTAACAATGTAGGCGGTCCCGCTAACGTGGCGAGCGGGCTTGCCCGAATGCCAGTCAGTGAAGGCTTTTTTTGTAGGAGCGAGCTTGCTCGCGAAGAACTCACAGGCGCCGCGTTCATTCAGGAAGCACGCATTATCGTTGACGTTTTTCGCGAGCAAGCTCGCTCCTACAAAAGGCGATGCACGCTTAACTGACTGGCATTGTGGCAAGCCCGCTCGCCACAGCAGCTTGCTTGCCACACAGTTCGGTCGTTTGATAAAGATTTTAATCCTTATTAATCAATAGGTTATTTTGCATTTGATAAACGTTGACCTGGCTATTTTATTCCAAGGCGCTTGGCCATTCGCCCGAGGTTGGCGCGGTCCAGCCCCAGTTCACGGGCGGCGCTGGCCCAATTGTGCTGGTGGCGTTCCAGGCAGGCGTTGATGACTTGACGCTGGTAGTGCTCGGTGGCCTGGCGCAGGTCGCCGCTGACGAGGGGGGCGGCATCGGCTGGCGCTTCGACCTGGGGCGCGCTGACGCCTGGCAAGTCCAGGTCCTGGGCGCTCAGGCTCAAAATCTTCGGACGCTCGCGACAGTTACCCAGGGCCTTCAGCGCGCTGCGCCCGATCAAGTGTTCCAGCTCCCGGACATTGCCCGGCCAGTTATAAGCCAGCAACGCCGCCTGGGCGTCGCTGGTCAGGCGCAAGCTGCCCAGGCCCATGCGTGAGCGGTTCTGCTCCAGGAAGAAGCCGGCCAGCAGTAACACATCACGCCCGCGCTCGCGCAGGGCAGGCACTTGCAGTGGGTACACACTCAGGCGGTGGTAGAAATCGGCGCGGTAGCGGCCGTTGCGGACCTCTTCGGCCAGGTCGCGGTTGGTGGCGGCGATCAGGCGCACATCCACTTGATGTTCCTTGTCCGAGCCCAGCCGCTGCAACTGGCCGCTTTGCAGCACGCGCAGCAACTTGGCCTGCACGCTCAGCGATAACTCGCCGACTTCATCCAGGAACAAGGTGCCGCCGTTGGCCAGTTCGAACTTGCCCCGGCGCTCGTTCAATGCGCCGGTAAAGGCGCCGCGCACATGGCCGAACAGCTCGCTCTCCACCAGGGTTTCCGGCAGTGCTGCGCAGTTGAGGCTGATCAGTGGTTTGTCGGCGCGGGACGATGCCGCGTGGATCGCCTGGGCCACCAGCTCCTTGCCGACCCCGGTTTCGCCGGTGATCAGCACCGTCAGGTCACTGCCGCCCACCAGGTTGATCTCTTCCACCAGGCGCTTGTGGGTCTTGCTCTGACCGATCATTTCCTTGTGCTGCTGGCCGCTGGCCTGGCGGTAGATTTCGGCGCGCTGTTGTTCGTCTTCCACGCGCAAGGCCAGGCGTTCGATGCGCTCGGCGACGTTGACCGTGGCGGCGGCGAGGCTGGCAAAGGCTTGCAGGGCGTCGAGCTCGACCCGCTCGAAGCGCTCCGTGTCGAGGGCGTCCAGGGTCAGCAGGCCCCAAGGGCGATCATCGACAAACAGCGGGCAGCCCATGCAGTCGTGAACTTCGAGGTGCCCGTGCAGGCCGTCCACCAGGCCATCGTAGGGGTCGGGCAATTCGCTGTCGCTGTCGAAACGCGTCGGGCCGGGGCTGCCGAGCAGCACGGCGAAACGCGGGTGTTCGCTGACCTTGAAACGTCGGCCCAGGGTATCGGCGCTCAAGCCGTCTACCGCCAGCGGTACCAGCGACTCACCGTCCAGGCGCAACAGCGCGGCGGCGTCGCAGGGCAGCAAGGCGCGCATGGCTTGCAACAGGCGACGGTAACGCTCGCCTTCGGGGAGTTCGCGGGACAGGTCGGCGACGAGGGGGAGCAGGGTGGTGAGCAGCGATTGCGCAGTCATAATGACTCCTTGTAGTCCTTATGACTATAAGGTGTAGGAGGTCATACTGACTACGCGTAATTTAAGCTATTGAATTTAAACGTTTTATTAGTTGGCACGAATACTGAGTACTCCATGGCAATCAGTAAAGAAGCCCAGGAGGCTCCATGCTTAGTGCCCAAGACCGTGCCATCGTCAAATCTACCGTGCCCTTGCTGGAAAGCGGCGGCGAAGCGCTGATCACCCATTTTTACCGCATGATGCTCTCCGAGTACCCGCAGGTTCGCCCGCTGTTCAACCAGGCCCACCAGGCCAGCGGCGACCAGCCTCGCGCTCTGGCCAACGGCGTATTGATGTACGCGCGGCATATCGACCAGTTGGATCAGTTGGGCGACCTGGTTGCCAAGATCATCAACAAGCACGTGGCTTTGCAGATCCTGCCGGAACACTACCCGATTGTTGGCGCGTGCCTGCTGCGTGCCATTTCCGAAGTACTGGGCAGCGAAATTGCCACCCCTGAGGTCATGAGTGCCTGGGGCGCTGCGTACGGCCAGTTGGCGGATATCCTGATTGGCGCCGAAGCGGCCATTTACGAAGAGAAAGCCCAGGCGCCGGGCGGCTGGCGCGGTGCGCGGCCGTTCAAGCTGGTCAAGCGCGTGGACGAGAGCGCCGAGATCACGTCGTTCTATTTTGCCCCGCTGGACAACGCCCCGATTCTCGCGGCCGCGCCAGGCCAATACATCGGCATGACGTTACACCTGGATGGCGAGGAAGTGCGCCGCAATTACTCCCTGTCGGCCTTGAGCGATGCCGGCCAGTACCGTATCAGCGTCAAGCGCGAAGCCGGTGGCCGGGTGTCCAACTACCTGCACGACCAGTTGCAGGTGGGGGCGACCCTTGACCTGTTCCCGCCATCCGGTGAGTTCACCCTGGCCGCCAGCGATAAACCACTGGTGCTTATCAGTGGCGGGGTGGGCATCACGCCAACGCTGCCCATGCTCGAGGCCGCCCTGGCCACCGAGCGCCCGGTGCACTTTATCCACTGCGCGCGTAACGGCGGGGTGCATGCGTTTCGGGAGTGGGTGGACGCCTTGGCGGTCAAGCACCCGCAGCTCAAGCGCTTCTATTGCTATGACGAGGATGATGGCGTGAGCCCGGCGGCGGACAAGGTCGGCCTGCTCAGCCAGGAGCAACTGGCGGCGTGGTTGCCCGAGCAGCGCGACCTGGATGCCTACTTCCTCGGCCCTAAAGGCTTCATGGCGGCGATCAAGCGCCACCTCAAGGCATTGGGTGTGCCTGAGCAACAAAGCCGCTATGAATTCTTCGGCCCGGCGGCGGCCCTGGAATAACATCTCCAGCGCAACACTGCTCAAGATGTAGGAGGGGGCTTGCCCCCGATAGCGGTGGATCAGTCAGCTTATCGGTGGCTGGCACACCGCCATCGGGGGTAAGCCCCCTCCCACATTCAGTTCTCCATTCCTCCCGATTAATCCCCCGTTAACCCCTCTCTGTTTAAACCACTCTCTGTGTGTAAACTTGCGGCCATCAGGCCAACCACAATCAGGCAAAGGGATACGGAGATGAGTGACGAAATGCGTTTGGGCAGGGAGCGGCGCTTTCTGGTGTTGCTGGGCATCATCTGCCTGGCGCTGATCGGCGGCGCGTTATACATGCAAGTGGTGTTGGGCGAGGCGCCTTGCCCGCTGTGTATCCTGCAACGCTACGCCTTGCTGTTGATTGCGATTTTTGCGTTTATCGGCGCGGCGATGCGCACCAAGGGCGCGATCACGCTGTTTGAAGGCCTGGTGGTACTCAGCGCCCTCGGTGGGGTGGCGGCGGCTGGCCATCATGTGTACACCCAATTTTTCCCGCAAGTCAGCTGTGGCGTCGATGTGCTGCAACCGATCGTCGACGACCTGCCCCTGGCCAAGGTCTTCCCCCTGGGCTTCCAGGTCGACGGCTTCTGCAGCACGCCTTACCCGCCGATCCTTGGCCTGTCCCTGGCGCAATGGGCGCTGGTGGCGTTCGTGCTGACGGTAATCCTGGTGCCCCTGGGCATATACCGGAACCGCAAGCGCGCAGCCTGAGCCTATCGACCAAAACGCCCCGGTCCTTTTGAAAGAAGGCCGGGGCGTTTTTGTGTGTAGGGATTTGTGAAAGGACAGTGACGCCGGACAATTTTGACGGCGGGCAGCGTGCGACATGTTGTCACACAGAAGCTGTCGCAGGACATTTCTGACGCGTTGAACCGTCGCATAAATTTGCGCCAGGCGGTCAATTTATGCTGTCAGTTCGTCGTCTGGGCGACCCCGCGAATGTCGCGCCGTCCAAGCCTTTGAGGGCTCTGTGAATGCCTTGTTTTATGGGGACTTGGATGCGATTTGCAGGCCTTTGTGGAGGCGGCGGGGTGTGGCGCTTTGCCCAATAACACGGCAATTTTTGTGGTTTTTGTTGAGAATCTAACGCGATAAGATCGCGAACCTTTGCGATATTGGTGAAGGATTGTTGCTGGAATCAATAAAAATTATTTCTTTATAAGACATGGTTTATACATCGCTAGCTAACTACAATCGCCCGCACTGAATGTCCGGTGCTGTTCAAACTTTGAGCATTGGAGCGGTCGAGGGGCAGATGGATGGCTCTGTGCGACCCCAGGTTCCGGCAGCCTTTCAACTATCCGCACCAAATGGAATTGGTCTGTAACAAGGCCTTTAACCACGAAATCGAATAAGAACTCACCGCAGGTCCGTGACACGTCCGATTAGGGCGCGCGGGCAGGCTCTTATTCAATCGAAGAGAAATGCCAACCCTTGGCAGGGTGAAGTGTTGGCGATCAAAACCCAACTGCATTGCGCAAGCTGCTTTAGAGGTCGTGAGATGAGTAAAAACAGGTACCCCCGATTACTAGGCTTTTTGCCGCTGCTTGGCATGATGTTAATGCTGGGAGGCTGCAAGTGGACCTTGCTCGACCCAAAAGGACAGGTCGGTCTGGATGAACGAAACCTGATCATCACCGCCACCCTGCTGATGCTGCTGGTCGTGGTCCCCGTGATCATCATGACCTTCGCCTTCGCCTGGAAATACCGCGCGTCGAACACCAGCGCCACCTACGCGCCGAAGTGGTCGCACTCCACCAAGATCGAAATCGCGGTGTGGTTGGTCCCGATCCTCATCATCATTGCCCTGGGTTATGTGACCTACAAGTCCACCCATGCGCTGGACCCATACCGTCCGCTGGAATCGGACGCCAAGCCGATCAATATCGAAGTGGTCGCGCTGGATTGGAAGTGGCTGTTCATCTACCCGGACCTGGGTATCGCCACCGTCAACCAGATCCGGTTCCCGGAGCACACCCCGCTGAACTTCAAGATCACCTCCGACGCCGTGATGAACTCGTTCTTCATCCCAGCCCTGGGCGGCCAGATCTACGCGATGGCAGGTATGCAGACCAAGCTGCACCTGATCGCCAACCAGAAAGCTGAAATGGAAGGCATCTCCGCCAACTACAGCGGCGCTGGCTTCACCGGCATGAAATTCAAAGCGATCTCGACGAGCCAGGAAGATTTCGACGCCTGGGTAGCCGAAGTCAAGGCCGCACCTAAACAGCTTGATCAAGCTGAATACGAAGCCCTTGCCAAACCAAGCCAGAACAACCCTGTCGCGCTGTACTCCGCTTACACGCCTGACCTGTTTCAGAAGATCGTCGACAAGTACGAAGGCATGAAACCAGGCAAGCCGGTCAAGCACGAGAAGAAAGAAGTGGCTGCGGTTGAAGGTTCTGACACGGGCTCGCATTCAACTGCTGGGGCAGAGGAGTAAACGATGTTTGGTAAATTAAGTTGGGATGCGGTCCCGTTCCACGAGCCGATTGTGATGATTACCATCGCCATGATCGCGCTGGGTGGTCTGGCACTGTTTGCAGCAATCACTTATTTCAAGAAGTGGACCTACCTGTGGACCGAGTGGCTGACGTCGGTCGACCACAAGAAAATCGGCGTGATGTACATCATCGTTGCCATGGTCATGCTGCTGCGTGGTTTTGCCGACGCCATCATGATGCGTACCCAGTTGGCCATGGCCACCGAGGGTTCGCCTGGCTACCTGCCACCTGAACACTATGACCAGATCTTCACCGCTCACGGTGTGATCATGATCATCTTCATGGCGATGCCATTCTTCACCGGCCTGATGAACCTTGCAGTGCCGCTGCAGATCGGCGCGCGTGACGTTGCCTACCCGTTCCTGAACTCCCTGAGCTTCTGGCTGCTGGTTTCCGGCGTGGTGCTGATCAACGTTTCCCTGGGCGTCGGCGAATTCGCCAAGACCGGTTGGGTTGCGTATCCGCCATTGTCGGGCATTCAGTACAGTCCGGGCGTGGGTGTGGACTACTACATCTGGGCGCTACAGTTATCAGGACTGGGGACGACGCTGACGGGGGTCAACTTCCTGGCCACCGTCCTGAAAATGCGCGCCCCTGGCATGAAACTGATGGACATGCCGATCTTCACCTGGACCTGCACCTGGGCAAACGTACTGATCGTGGCTTCGTTCCCGATCCTGGCCGCTACCATGGCGCTGCTGTCGCTTGACCGTTACCTGGATTTCCACATTTTCACCAATGAACTTGGTGGCAATCCAATGATGTACGTGAACCTGTTCTGGGCATGGGGTCACCCTGAGGTGTACATCCTGATCCTGCCAGCGTTCGGTATCTTCTCCGAAGTGATCTCGACCTTTACCGGCAAGCGCCTGTTCGGTCACCACTCGATGGTCTACGCCTCTGGCGCGATCTCGGTACTGGGCTTCATGGTGTGGCTGCACCACTTCTTCACCATGGGTTCGGGGGCCAGCGTCAACGCCTTCTTCGGCCTGGCGACGATGCTGATTTCCATCCCGACGGGGGTGAAGCTATTCAACTGGCTGTTCACCATCTACCACGGCCGTCTGCGTATCACCAGCCAGGTTCTGTGGACCCTGGGCTTCATGGTGACCTTCGCCATCGGCGGCATGACCGGCGTACTGCTGGCCATCCCGGGTGCTGACTTCGTGTTGCACAACAGCCTGTTCGTGATCGCGCACTTCCACAACGTGATCATCGGCGGTGCGGTATTCGGTTACATCGCTGGCTTCAGCTTCTACTTCCCGAAAGCGTTCGGCTTCAAGCTGCACGAAGGCTGGGGCAAGGCTGCATTCTGGTTCTGGATCTCGGGCTTCTTCGTCGCGTTCATGCCGCTCTATGCACTGGGCTTCATGGGCATGACCCGTCGTCTGAACGCCACCACCAACCCTGAGTGGGTGCCGTACCTGTACGTCGCCATGTTCGGTGCGCTGATGATCGCGGTCGGTATCGCCTGCCAGCTGATCCAGCTGTATGTCAGCGTGCGTGATCGCAAGCAGAACATGTGCGAGTCGGGCGATCCATGGAACGGCCACACCCTGGAATGGTCGACCTCGTCGCCACCACCGTTCTACAACTTCGCTGTGATTCCTACTGCGACCACCATCGATGCGTTCACCGAAGCCAAGGAAGACGGTACTGCGTACCAGCAACCTAAGCACTACGAACCGATCCACATGCCAAGCAACACCGCCACTGGCGTGGTGATGGGCGCGCTGTTGACCGTGTTCGGTTTCGCGATGATCTGGCACATCTGGTGGCTGGCAATCGTGAGCCTGGTGGGCACCATCGGCTACTTCATTGTCCACGCTGCACGTGATGATCAAGGCTACATGGTGCCGGTCGAAACGATCGAGCGCATCGAAGCCGAGCAGCACGCTCGTCTGGTCGCCGAGAAGAAAATCCCGGCCAACCGTGTCGAAACCTCGTTGGAACAGGCTTAAACCATGTCGAACTTAGTGACCAATGCTGGACACGCCCATGTCGATGACCATGGGCACGATGACCATCACCACGACTCGGGGCCAATGACCGTCTTCGGTTTCTGGCTCTACCTGATGACCGACTGCATCTTGTTTGCGTCGATCTTCGCGGTGTACGCGGTACTGGTAAACAACGTAGCGGGTGGCCCGTCGGGCCACGACATCTTCGAACTGCCTTACGTGCTCGGCGAAACCGCCTTGCTGTTGTTCAGTTCGATCACCTACGGCTTCGCCATGTTGGCCTTCTACAAGGGCAACAAGAAGGGCGTACTGAGCTGGTTGGCACTGACCTTCCTGTTCGGCCTGGGCTTCATCGGCATGGAGATCAACGAGTTCCACCTGCTGATCTCCGAAGGCTACGGCCCGCACCGCAGTGGTTTCCTGTCGGCGTTCTTCACGCTGGTAGGCACCCACGGCCTGCACGTTTCGGCTGGCCTGCTGTGGATGGCGGTGATGATGTATCAGGTCAATAAGCACGGCCTGACCAACACCAACAAGACTCGCCTGAGCTGCCTGAGCCTGTTCTGGCACTTCCTGGACGTAGTCTGGATCTGCGTATTCACCGTCGTCTACTTGATGGGGACTCTGTAATGGCTAATGCACACTCCCATGACAGCCATGATGCGAGCCACGGCAGCGTAAAGTCTTACGCTATCGGCTTCATCCTGTCGGTCATCCTGACCCTGATCCCGTTCGGCCTGGTGATGTACCCAACCCTGCCGAAGTCGATCACGTTGATGATCGTCCTGGCGTTCGCGGTCATTCAGGTCCTGGTTCACCTGGTGTACTTCCTGCACCTGGACCGCTCCGAGGCCCAGCGTGAGAACGTGATTGCGTTCGTGTTCGCAGGCCTGGTGATCGTTCTGCTGGTTGGTCTGTCGCTGTGGATCATGTTCAGCATCCACACCTACATGATGGCGAAGTGAGGTAAGACCCGATGTCGCTTAAGCACTTTATCCAAATCACCAAACCGGGGATCATTTTCGGTAACGTGCTTTCTGTGGCAGGCGGTTTCTTCCTGGCCTCCAAGGGACATGTCGATCTGGCCATCTTCCTGGCTGCAATGATCGGTACGTCCCTGGTGGTAGCTTCCGGTTGTGTGTTCAACAACTGCATCGACCGCGACATCGATATCAAGATGGAACGCACCAAGAATCGCGTGCTGGTCCAGGGGCTTATCTCCCTGAAACTGGCACTGATCTTCGCGACCGTCCTGGGTGTTGCCGGCGTGGTGTTGTTGTACAAGGTGGCCAACCCGCTGGCGGCGCTGTTTGCCGTGATCGGCTTCGTCATCTACGTTGGCCTCTACAGCCTGTACCTCAAGCGCAAGTCGGTTCACGGCACGCTGGTGGGCAGTCTGTCGGGGGCGATGCCGCCGGTGATTGGTTATGTAGCTGTGACCAATAGCTTCGACATGGCCGCGCTGGTGCTGCTGGTGATGTTCAGCCTGTGGCAGATGCCGCATTCCTATGCCATCGCGATCTTCCGTTTCAACGACTACCTGGCTGCGTCGATTCCGGTTCTTCCGGTCAAGCGCGGCATCCAGGTGGCCAAGAAACACATCCTGCTCTACATCCTGGCCTTCCTCGTGGCGACCTTGATGTTGACCTTCAGTGGCTACGCCGGCATGAGCTACCTCGCTGTCGCCGCCGCCATGGGCATGTACTGGTTGTACATGGCCTGGACCGGCTACAAGGCGGTGGACGACACCGTCTGGGCACGCAAGCTGTTCGTGTTCTCGATCTTCACCATCACCGCGCTCAGCGTGATGATGTCCCTGGATTTCCAGGTGCCGAGAGAGTTGTTGCTGACCTACGCGCCCTGAGTGGTTCCAAGCAGTGAACAAGCCCCGCCTTCGTGAGAAGCGCGGGGCTTTTTCTTGGGCGCGGGTTAAATCGGCTGGCGGCTTTCTCGTCATACCTCACTGTATGAGCCGTGCGAATCCATTACCCGCGTACAAGGAGTTGTCACCATGGTCAGCGTCAGTCGTCGCTCCCTTCTCGCCCTGGGCGCGGCCCTGCCCTTGTTGGGGCGCCTGGATTGGGCGGTTGCCAGCCCGCCGCCGGCCAAGGCGGACAAGGTGCGGCTCAACTACAACGAAAGCCCCTACGGCCCTTCAGGTGCTGCCCGCGAAGCGATGCGAGAGGCGATTGCCACTGCCGGACGCTATCCCTACGGCCACATGTACGGCCTGGCCGCGCTGTTCGCCCAGCAGCAGGGGATTGCCGAAGAACAGGTCGCGGTGTTCTCCGGCTCCATGGCGGCGCTACGCTATGCCGTCCTGGCGTTTACCGGTGAAACCCGCGGCCTGGTGATGGCTACGCCGTCCTACGAGGTGCCGCGCCAGGCGGCCGAGTCGCGCAACGCACCGGTGCGCGAGGTGGACCTCAATACCGAGCACGCCCACGACATCCCCGCCATGCTCGCCGCCGATCCCCGGGCCGGTATGCTCTACGTGTGTAATCCCAACAACCCGACCGGCACCATGACCCCGACCGACGCCATCCGCCAGGCGCTGGCGGACAAGCCCAAAGGCAGTGTGTTGGTGGTGGATGAGGCCTACATCGATTTCTCCGACGCCCCCAGCTGCGTGAGTTGGGTCAAGGAACACGACGACCTGCTGGTGTTGCGCACCTTCTCGAAAATCTACGGCATGGCCGGCGCCCGCGTTGGCCTGGCAATCGGTGCCCCGGCGCTGCTGGAGCGCCTCGCGGTGTTCGGCGGCGACAACGTACCGGCAGGCACCGGCTTGCTCGGCGCGCGCGCCAGCCTGGAAGACGTCAAGCTGTTGCCGCAACGCAAGGCGCTCAATGCTCAACTGCGTGAGGAGACCATTACCTGGCTCAAGGTCCGTGGGTTCACCTGCACGGCGTCCCAGAGCAACTGCTTCATGATCGATGTGAAGCAACCGGCCGAGCAGGTGATCGAGAAGCTGGCCGGGCAAGGTGTGCTGATTGGACGGGTATGGAAGAACTGGCCGCAGTGGGTGCGCGTCACGGTGGGGAGCAAGCGCGAGATGGCGCGGTTTCGTGAGGTGTTTGCGGCGCAGATGTCGTCTGTTTAAACAGGCGTACCCTCTTGGCTGACATTTGGGCAGTTCGTCAGAAAGCTGAATTTCGATTTGTAAAACTATAGGCAAGTTGCCTATAGTTTTCCCATGCGTTCTATTTTCTTCGAGACTTCATCGTTTACCGCCACCGTAGGTCATTACCTGACGGATGATGAATATCGATTGCTGCAAAACGAGATGCAGTGGAACCCTTTGGCTGGCGATGTGATGCCCCGTACAGGAGGGTTTCGCAAGCTACGGTGGTCAGATGGCAAGCGTGGTAAAGGAAAGCGTAGTGGCTTACGGGTTATTTACTACTGGCTCACCACTGATGGTCACTTTTGGATGTTTGCTATCTACAACAAAGACGAATTGGAAAATTTGACTGCCGATCAAGAGAAGGCACTTAAAAAGGCCATAGAGGCCGAACTGAAAAAACGAGGTACCCCATGAAAAAGCGCGATCTGTTTGCAGAGTTGATGCAGGGCGTTAGCGACATGACTGCTCACCGAGAAGGCAAAATCACTCTTCGGCAAAGCACCGTGGAGGACAAGCCCGTTCCTGAGGTGTCAGCCCAAGAGATCGTGGCACTGCGGGATAAATTGCATATGTCACAGTCGGTGTTTGCCCGGAGCATACGGACGAGCCCCGGCACGCTGAGAAACTGGGAACAGGACAAATCCAAACCCAATGCTCAGGCCGCACTCCTGATCAGGCTGGTTGAAAAGTTTCCGGATATGATGGATCGATTGGCGACCGTCTGAATCGTCGGCAACAAAAAGCCCCGCATTGGCAACGCCGTGCGGGGCTTTTTGGCTTCAGGTTACTGCTGCGCGATGCTGTACCCATCAAACGCTGTCTGCTGCTGCAATGCGGTGATCACGCTCTTGCGGCTCAGCGGCTGTTCGGCGCCGGAGTTATCCACAAAGCTCTCAACCTCCAGTTCGGCCTCATCGCCTTCACCCACAAAGCTGAAGCCCAGGAACTCGAACGCGGCCCGGTCGACATTCAGTTTGGAGCGTGGCGTGCGCAGTGGCAGGGTGACGCTGATGCCGTCCTTGCTGATCACAAACACTTCGGCTTCTTTCTTGGGCCGTGCGGCCTTGCCCTTGCCGGCGCTTGGGTTGCTGATGGCCTGGTGGGACTGGTTCAGCACCTTGAGGGCCAGTCCGTAGACCAGCTCCTGGAACTCCGGGTCGTCCTTGAAGCTGGACAGGATGCGGCTGATCGAGAACTGGCTGCTCAGGTTTTCCAGGGCGGCGTTATCGGCGGCCTCGGCGTCCTTGAGTTGCTTGAGCTGGCCCATCAGGTCGTAGGCTTTGTCGTCGTCGAAGGCATCGTGAGCCTGGCGGATCGCCACGCGCAGTTCGCGGATCTGGTCGCTTTCCTTGGAGGTGTGGAACGCGTCCAGCACCATCTCGCTGATGATCTTGGCCGCAGGCAGGTGCTGTGAAAGATTGATGGCGTTTTCGTATTCAGCTTTGGATTGCAAGGCGACTACGGATTCTTCGGCGGATTCTGCGGTGTAGGAATCGGACATTGAAATTTCACTACTTCAGTAAGCGGAACAAAAAAGCGTCGCGCATTTTCAGGGGGGGCAGGGGATCAGGTCAAGGCAGGTTCCGGCTGATGGGCAGGTATCTACACAACTTTGACTCAACGCTGAACGTCCGGCAGATAGGGCTGTTGTGGCGAGCGGTGTTGTGGCAAGCGGGCCTGTGGCGAGCGGGCTTGTCCCGCGTTGGGCTGCGTAGCAGCCCCAGTAAAGAAGAACGCGGTGTATCAGACACTCTGTAGAGGCTGGTTTTGGGGCTGCTTCGCAGCCCAACGCGGGACAAGCCCGCTCGCCACAGGGAGATTTGTCAGGGGCTGAAAAGTGGTTATGCCGATTGGCCTCCATGAGAACTTCCCGCTCGGGCAGGGCGGGTTGTCGGACCAGGCCGCTGTGGACGTGGCCGCATACTGCTCGGGCCAACCGCGTCCGGGCTTCCCGGACAAGGTCAAGGACTGGCCCAACGGTGGCAATCTGGCGGATGCCCCCGACTAGTCCAGTTGCTTGAGGCAGGCCTGGAGGATATCCAGGCCTTCCTCCAGCACTGCCGGCTCAATGGTCAACGGTGCGAGCAGGCGGATGATGTGTCGCGATTTGCCGCTGGGCATCAGCAGTAAGCCGGCGGCGCGTGCCAGGCCCAGCAGCTGTGTCAGTTGCTGGGGCGCAGGCGTGCCGTCGGCTTGCGCCAGTTCGATGCCGCGCATCGCACCGACGCCGGTCAGACGGCCCAGGTAGGGTGACAGGCGCTGCGCGCGCCAGCGCTCATAGCGGCTGATGATCGCGGCTTCCTGCTGTGCACCCCACACCTGTAAATGTGCGTCCGTCATGACTTCAAGGGTGGCCAGCGCCGCGGCACAGGCGATCGGGTTGCCGGAGTAGGTGCCGCCGAGGCCGCCCTTGGGCAGGTTGTCCATCAGCGCCTGGCGCCCGACCACCGCCCCCAGCGGCACGCCGCCGGCGATGCTTTTGCCGAGCAGGATCAGGTCCGGTTCGATACCCAGGCGCGAGAAGGCGAAGCGCTGGCCGGTGCGACCGAAGCCGGACTGGATCTCATCGGCAATCAGCAGGATATTTTTCTCATCGCAAAAACGCCGAAGGGCCTGGGCGAACTCGATATCCAGGGCCAGGAAACCGCCTTCGCCCTGCACCGGTTCGATAATGAAACAGGCCACGTCGTTGACGTCGATTTCCACGCTGAACAGACGGTCCATGGCCTTGAGTGCTTCGGCGCAAGTCACACCGTTGTCGGCGCTGGGGTAGGGCAGGTGATACACCGGGCCGGGCAAGACACCGACCTTTTGTTTGTAAGGCGCGACCTTGCCGTTGAGGTTCAAGGTGGCCAGGGTGCGCCCGTGGAAGGCGCCGTCAAAAGCGATGACGGCGCTGCGGCCGGTGGCGCCCCTGACGATCTTCAAGGCATTCTCCGCCGCTTCTGCGCCGCTGTTGGTCAGCATGCCGCTGACCGGGTAGTCCACCGGAATGAAGGCCGTCAGTCGATCCATCAATTCAATGTAGGGCCTATGGGGCGCGGCGTTGAAGGCGTAGTGGGTCAGTTGCGTTGCCTGGTCGCGAATGGCCTCTACCACCGCCGGATGGCAATGGCCGAGGTTGAGCACGCCGATGCCGCCGACGAAGTCGATATAGCGCTTGCCCGTGGTGTCCCAGACCTCGGCGTTCCTGCCGTGGCTGAGGCTGATGGGGTGAACGACGGAAATCGATTGGCTGATGGTTTCGCGGCTCATGAATCTCGGACTCGGCAATGTTGGGCGTGTTTTTATCTAAGCCGTGAGCCCGGCCCTGGGGCAAACGAAATAAAGTCGCCGGGTCATTCCAAATCGGAAGGAGCTGTTGCCAAAAGGTCGTTTGTGGCAACGCCGCAAAGCCCTTGGTACTGCCGGGCAACATAGAGATCGGTGCGATGTGCTCAGCACCGAGCAGCCGGTTCGTTGCCCTCGGGCGTTATTCCGACACGATATCCTTGCCTGCCGCCTTGGATCGGTACAGCGCCTGGTCGGCGCGAGCCATCAGGGCGGCCGGCGGTTCCCCCGTACGCCGCTCCACCACGCCGAGGCTCAGGGTGACGTTGAAATCGCCCACGGCGGGCAGTTGCGCGATCCTTTGGCGGATGCGCTCGGCCAACGCTTTCGCCGCCTCCAGCGGGCTTTTGGGCAGTACCACGATAAATTCGTCGCCGCCCCAGCGCGCAAGCAAATCGCCCGGGCGCATGCAGGTTTCCAACCCTTCCACCACCCGCACGAGGGTCTGGTCGCCCACGCCATGGCCGTGTCGATCATTGATCAGCTTGAAGTCATCGATGTCCATGGCGACCAGGGCCAATGGCAAGCGAAAGCGTTCTGCCCGGTCGCATTCCTCCAGCAGCACTTTCTCTAGGCGATAACGGTTTGCGACGCGGGTCAGGGCGTCACGCTCGGCCAGGGAGCGGTTTTCCTCCAATTGCAATTGCAGTTGCTGATTGACCCGTGACAGCTCGCGGGTGCGCTCGGCCACCAGGGCCTCAAGGGATTGATTGCGCCGTTCGAGCTGCTCGATGGAGCTTTTGCGCGTTTGGATATTGCGGTGGGAGCCCACCATCCGCGCTACCGAGTCATCGAGGTTGCGCGCAATGATGTAGCCACGGTCTTCGATCCACAGGTAAGTACCGTCTTTTTTGCGGCAACGGTACTCGATTTGGTAATGGGGGGACCGACGCTGGAGGTAGTCATCAAACACTGCCATGACGCGAGGGTAATCGTCCGGGTGGATGATGTTCTCCCAGGTGAACACGCTGTTCTCCAGGGAGTGGGGGGGGTAGCCGAGCATTTCATACCAGCCCGGGTTGCGGTAGACGAACCCCGTATTGGCGTTCCAGTCCCAAATGCCATCGCTGACCAGTTCCATGACGGCATGCAACATATCGGCGTTGAGGTCAGAAAAGTCATTCCTCAACGAATTGCTGCCAGGTGTATCGTCCATCTGTGCGCTCCCTGCGTTGGCTGGCACTTGGGACCAGCGATATTGACACCGATACTCCGTGGCTGACGCTACTGTACAACGGGCCTTGCACGCTTTGAATAGGGCGGATGCACGGCTCCAGGGTGTGGCTATGGGCCATTATTTGGGCGCCACCATCCTCGTCCGAGGCTTCCCGTCGGCGTTGTGCTGGTAGATCGCTTCAGGCTGGCCTTGTTCGTTGAAAAACACCTGGCCGATGCCTGCTGAGTTCCATAAACGTTCGCCGGCCTGGGCATGTTCCGGGATATGCGGCACCACTTGCATGGTGCGACGGCGGGTGAACCCGTTGAGGGGGGAACGAGGGGAGTAGAGCCAGCGGTTGAGGCGGTCGAACCATTCCAGCAAGCGTGGCGGGAATTCGTTCTTGATGCCGCTGCTGGTGATCTGCCAGATGTTCGGGCCGGCGTTGCGGTGGCGGATCAGCACTTCGTACACGAACGAGTAATGCACGTCGCCCGAGAGGATCACGTAGTTACCCGGCGTGCGGGAGTGGCGGAAAATATTGAGGATGACTTGGGCGGCGCCGCGATGGGCCATCCAGTTTTCGGCATCCACCAGCAGCGGGTGGCCGCACCAACTGAACACCTTCTGCACGGTCTCGATCAGCTTGACGCCAAAAATCGGCGCGGGCGAGACGATGATGGCCGAGGGGTGGTCCAGCAGTTGCTGTTGCAGTTCGCTCAAGGCCTCCCAGTCCAGCAGGCCGGAGGGTTGTTTGAGGTTGAATTCGCTGCGCCAGCGACGGGTGCGGGTGTCGAGCACCACCAGGGCGGGCGTGGTGGGCAGCCTGTAATGCCATTGCTGGAATTTCAGCAGGGCTTCGAGTAGCGCATCCTGGGCGGCGGCGTCCAGGTGGTTGTCGCGCGCCTGGGCGGCCAACGCCTGGGTTTGCGCTACCAGCTCGCCAAACACCTCGGGCTGGTTACCCCAGCCCTGGCACAGCAGGTAAGCGAGCAGGGCATTGCCGATGATGCGTTTGGAGAAGGGATGGCCGTAGGCGGTTTCTTCCCACTGGGCGCTGAGGTTCCAGTCGTCGGTGATGTCGTGATCGTCAAAGATCATCAACGTGGACAGATGGGCAAATACCCGTGCCACTCCCGGCAGGCCATCGCGAAATCGATCGAGTTGCACCTGCTCTCGGGCATACCGGTGCTGTTCATCGGCACTCAGTTGCGGTGGCTGCGGTGTGATCAGGCGCCAGGGCGTGGGCGACCAGGCCAGCAAATACATCGCCATCACTTCGGCGAAGGTCACCAGGTGGTTGTCGGCAGTGCTGCTGGTGAAGATCGGTTTCTTCACGCCGCCAAAAAAGCGTTCGCGCAGGGTCTCGTTGCTGTCCAGGGCGGGCAAAAGGTCCGCTCGGTGGTAATAGCTCGCACGATGCCCATAGAGGCTGGCGCTATCGTCCACCACCGCGCCTTCCAGGTATTCATCGAACAGGCCCAGGCGCGTGATCAAGGCATGAATCGCCCGCAGCATCGGCCCGGCCACATCGTCGGCGTACACCTGGTCGCCGCTCATCATCAATAGTGCGGGGCGCTCTGCCAGCGTGGGGGCGTTGACCAGCAGGCGATCGACGCAGAGCAAGCCGTCGTCGGCAGGGTGGTGCGGTTTGCGGCAGGAACCGTGCACCAATTGGCGAATGCGGCTATGCAGGACAAAACTCGGGGTGTCGGCGTTGCCATACAGCAAGTGTGGCGCCCACTCGGCAATGCCGGTGTCATCGACCAGCAGGTCGTAGCCGATCATCACATCCTGGGGCAGGGCATCGGCCAGTGGGAGGTCGATCAAATGGATAAACGCATGGCGCCCTACGGGCACGACTTGGCATTGCGCTTGAGTCAGTGGGAACGCCAGTGTCTGCCCGGCAACCTGCAGCTTGAGGGTCAATGCCAGTTCGCGGCTGCCTATCAGCCACATCACCAGGCGCCGGGGCTCGAGGCGTCGCAGCATAGGGCCGGCGAGGACGGCGGGCAGGGTGCCAGCTTGAAGCATAGGAATGACGGCTCGGTGGTAAAGGGCGTCAAGGGTAAACCAGCGGATGTCGCTTTTTTGTCAAGGCGGGATGTCGAGCAATGGAAAGGGGCCGGTAAAAGTGGCCCCTCTCTTTACTGCTTAAAGCAGGTGACCGTTACCCAGGCTCTCCAGGTGGCCAGAGCGAATGTTTCGACGAGGCGTGCCGTGGTTGTTGGCATTAGCGGCCGATTCCTGGGTAGGCGTTTGTTGCCGCGGCGGTCGGTTTTTTGCTTCAGGCGCGGCTTCGATTTGCCGGTGGGCGTTGAAGTAGTTAGCGGTAGAGCCCAAAAAGATATCGATCATGAAAACCTCTGCTCAGTCGGGGCGTTGAATCTACAGAGATGGAAAGGGCTGGCCTATAAACGCCTTGCGTCAAGACATGATCCGGTGATCGTTATCGAGCTGGCCATGCCATGGCATGGCTCGTTCCTCAAGCATCAGGTGTGGGTGTCTTCAATCACCTTGGGCACGGTAAAACGGAACTCACTGCCACGTCCCACCTCACTTTCGGCAACGATTTTCCCCCCGTGGGCCTGGACAATGCCCTGCGTGATATACAGCCCCAGCCCACTGCCGGTGGGGTTGTTTTCGGTCTGGGTCCAGTAGCGATCGAATACATGGGGCAACTGCTCCGGTGCAATGCCATCACCGGAGTCGCGCACCGAGAACACAATTTCTTCACCGTTGCTCATGGCGCTGATGCCGATATTGCCCTGGCGCGGGGTGAACTTGATGGCGTTGCCGATCAGGTTCGACAGCACCTGGAACAGACGCTCCGGGTCGCCATTGATCTGCAGGCCGGGCTCGGCGTTGAAGGACAGGTCGATGCCTTTTTCCAGCGCCAGCGGCGCGAGAAGGGAGTAGGCCTCCTCGAACATCTGGCCAACGTCCAGCGCCACCGGCTTGACCACGTAGCGTCCCGCCTCGATTTTCGAGGTGTCGAGCAAGTCTTCCAGCAGCACATTCATGCGCGCGGCGGCTTGCTGCATGGTGTCGATCGCCGAGGAGATTCGTCGCGAGGTGTGGGGGCCTTCGGAGCTGAACGTCTTTTGCATCATGCCGCAGAGCATCGAGATGACCGTCATCGGGTTGCGCAGATCGTGGGAGACCACCGCCACCAGTTCATCACGGGCACGCACCGCCTGTTGCTCGCGCAGTACCTGTCGCGCCAGGTCATTTTCCAGTGCGGAGCGGCGCAGGTCGTTGGCCGCAAAGCGGTCGCCATGGCTCCACTTGGTGGAGATGCCGGCCATTTCCACTTTCCAGATTTCAAACGAGGTGCGTGGGCGCAGGCGCAGGCCGGCGTCGGAGTTTTCCAGGTCCAGCGGTTTGCTCGGGTCGCCGCTCCAGTTGATGTTTTCTTTCACTTCCGGGCGGAACCACAGCACACCGTTGTCCACCGGCTTAGGCAGGCTCATGGCCAATACCCCGCTGGCGACCTTTTGAAAGGCCGCCGCCGGTGGGTAGACCGAGGCCAGGTGATGGCTGGCGAATACCGGCTCGCCGCTTTCCTGCAACCACTGATGCAGCGCACGGATCTGCGCCGGCTCCGGGCAGTTACCGTAGCGGTGCAGTTGTTTGTCTTCGATGATCGCCACGCCGCCGGACAGGGTCAGGTCCATGAGCCATTGGCCGTGCTGGGCCAGGCCATCGAACACGGTGTTCTCAGAGGCTTTCATGGCGGCATCGAGCAGCGCCAGCGTTTCGACTTTTTCTTCGCGTTGACGGCTCAGGTCGAGGGCCTCCATGGCACTGATCTGCAGCGACAGCACCTGGCCGATGGTCTGGCAGGCGATGCGCAATTCATTGGGCACCAGCAGCGGTTCGCGATTGCCGCAACTGATCAGGCCCCAGAGTGTGTCACCCTTCATCAGCGAGATGCTCATGGACGACAGCACGCCCATGTTCTGCATGTACTGGCAGTGAATCGGCGACACGCTGCGTAGAGTGGCGAAGCTCAGGTCCAGGGGCTTGCCGTTGTCCGGGCGCAGTTTGGGCAGCAGTGGCACCGGCTCGTAGGCGGCGTTCGGGATGATGCGTAGCCAGTTGGTGCGGTACAGCTCGCGGGCCTGCTCCGGGATATCGGACGCGGGGAAGAACAGCCCGTTGAACCGTTCCATGGACGGTGCCGATGCTTCGGCGATCACTTGGCCATGGCCTTCTTCTTCGAAGCGATAGATCAGCACGCGGTCATAGCCGGTCATGGCCTGGATTTCAGTCACGCTGATTTCGTACAGCGCTTGCAGGGTTTTCGCTGATTGCAGGCGTTGCAGCATCTTGCCCAAGTCACTGGTGCGGCCATTCAGCGCCCGTGGGTGGAAATCCTTGAGGTGCGGTTCGAACTCCAGTACCAGCACACCCTGGTGACGGTGCAGCAAGCCTTCGAACGCTGCGCCGTTCAGGCTGACGTGCAGCGGCGGCGCGTCGAAAAAGCTGTTGTGCTCAGCCATGGCCTGTACGGCTTGGCCGTGCTCGGCACCGATCAGCATATGCAAGGGTTGGCCCAGCAGTGTCTCGGGTGCGTGGCCGAACAAGGTGCCCACGTTGGCGCTGACCTGGATGATATTCAGCTCAGGTTCTGACAGCGTCAGTAGCACGCCGTGAGGTTGAATCGCCCCCGGAAAACGGATCGGCTCGTTGGCACAGTTGGTAAGCAGCTTTTCAAAATCTTCGGGTTTCATAGCAGTACCTCCTGGCTGTCGAGCCATTGCTCAAAGCAGCTGAATGTTGAACGGGCCGCGTCTACCGCGCGCTGTCTGGCGGGCGTGTCCAATGGCTGGCGGCCTAGAAAGTCGAGAAAATCCGTCCAGCGCCGACCGGTCTCGGCGCCGTACACATTGAGAAACGCAGCGCCGTTATCCGCGTCCAGGCCCAGGCGCTGAGCCATTTCCCGGCGCAGCACCTGGCCGCCCAGGGTCGCGCCTTCCAGTACATACAGGGCACCGAGGCAGGCAGCGGGAGTGTCGAGGCGGGGCAGGTCTGTACAAGGCGGCAGGGTATGAATGGTAGCGTCACTCAAGCCCAGGGCGTGAAGATCGCTGACCAGAGTGGGCGTTTTCACACGCATGGCCTGGTCGAATCCGTCGGGGATCAAGTCACTGTCGTACAACGCGGCTTCCATCGGGCGATAAAACCCGTAGTACGCCCGGAGCAGGCGCTCGTACCAGTGGGCATCCAGGCGCTCGGAGAAAAATGGCAGACGCTTTTCGAGGGCCACATGCAGCAGGGCAGTGCCCGCCCGCAGCGCTTCGAGTAAGGAGGGCGCATCTACGTCATGGGCCTGTGAGTGCATTCGGTGAGCTCGGACTGTGGGTCTTGCGACCATGAATGACGCGTGGAAATGGGCGGCGATTCTACACAACCGATGGCCGTCAACTGAACGAGAAAGGCGAATGTGCTGACCAGCGGATCAGAAAAGTCGCTCCCTGCCTCATTAATGACCCCGATGCCGGTGCCGAAGTTCGGCACAAGTGATGTCGCGACGCTATTAGTGCATGGAAGATTCCTGTTGGGTCAAGGCCGTTTGCACGCATTCGAGCAGGTGCTCCGTGCTCCACGGCTTGGGCAAAAACCTCACGCTGGCGCCCAATTGCGAAGCCATGGCCCGGTTGCCTGAGGTCAATACCACCGGAACGGATGGCCAACGGTGCGCCACCACGCGGCTCAAGTCATAGCCGTTCAACAGGCCAGGCATCTGGATATCGCTGACAATCAGGTCCACCCGGTCATCGGCCCGCTCCAGGAAAATCATGCCTTCATCCGCCGAAGGAAACGAGGTCACGAGCGCCCCGAATTCCTCCAGTACATCCACCATCAACGATCGAATGATCTCGTCGTCTTCCAATACCAAAATCGATGGCTGAGCCATGATCCTTACTCCACCATCAGGGTTCAGTAGGGTGGAGTGGACGCTGGTCGAATAGGTTCGATTGGAAGTTTTATATGCGATGGATGGTCAATCGATGCCTGGCAGGCCAGGTTCGCTTGTTTGCCTGGCGCAGAGTGCCTGCGCCAGGATACCCTGCGCGAAAATCAGGGACAGGCCCGATATCCGAGCCATTTGAACAAGGTCGTCAACCGTGAATGCCCCCGCCTCGCCCTTACTGGACAACACCCTCGGCAACCGCATGATCAAGGTCGACCACGCGGGTGAGCACGGTGCGATCTGCATCTATAGTGGCCAACGGTTCATGGCGCGGTTGTTCAACCCGGCCCTGGTGGCCGAACTCACGCAGTTTCTCGACGACGAACGCCGCCACCGGGCGGTATTCAAGGCTGAACTACAGCGCCGCGGCTATCCGCGTTGCCGCAGCTATTGGCTGTGCGGGCTTGGTGGCCTGGTGCTGGGGCTGATCACCGGCCTGTGCGGCCGCAAAGCCATCATGACCACCACCGTCGCGGTCGAAAGCGTCGTGCTCAAGCACCTGGCTCATCAGTTGCACACCCTACGTGACATCGACCCGCAGGCGGTCAGTGCCATTGCGTCCATCGTGGCTGAAGAGCAGCACCACCATGACCAATCGGCGGCGCAGATTGATGTGAGTGACCCATGGTTCAGGCTGTTGACGCCCGTGGTCACCGCCTGGACCGAAGCGGTGATCTGGATGGGCATGCGTTCCTGACAAGCAGGCATAATGACCGGTACCGTCCGATGTGGAGTCACTCATGAAGTACGCCTTCCTTTCCCTCGCCCTGGTCCTCAGTACGGGCTCGGCGTATGCCGCCGGTGATGCCGAGGCGGGCGGCAAGCTGTTCGCCAAGACCTGCGGCGGTTGCCACAGCATCGGCGAAGGGGCCCGCGGTGGGTTTGGCCCCGAACTCAACGGCATCATCGGCCGCCCCGCCGGCACCACCACCGACTACCAGTATTCAGACGCGATGAAGAACTCCGGCGTGGTCTGGACCCGAGACAAGCTTGCGGCCTATATCGAGGCGCCGAAGAAGGTGGTGAGCGGCACGCGCATGATTTTCTGGGGCATCAGTGACCCGGAAAAGATCGACAATATCCTGGCCTACCTCGAGACATTCCAACCCCAGTGATCATTCCCGCACATTCCTGAACAGCATCAACCGCGCACTCTCATGCAGCCCCCGGGTCAGCGCCTGCAGGCGTTGAAAGGCCTCGGGGTGCTGGTTGGCGACGTCGTCGCGGGGCGTCGCTGATGCCAGGTCATGCAGGGTGGGTGAACTGCCGTCGTGCTGCATCTGCAACAGGAAGTCCTGGGTTACGCCACCGATGATCGGGAATGTGCCTTCGCGCAACACCAACGGCACCATGCGCTCGCCCTCCGGTGCGGGTTTCTGGATATCCCTGCCCAGTGTGCTGTTGCGAAAAGGAATGCCCGCCATGCCGGCCACCGTGGGCAGCAGATCTGCCAGGCCGACGGCCTCTTCGATGACCCGTGGTGACAGGCCGGGCGCGTGGATCAGCAGCGGCACGTTATTGCTTTCCAAGCCTAACTGCTCGAAAGCCGGCGCCATATGCGGGATCTGGCTGATGCGGGTGTTGTGGTCGCCGAAGAACACAAAAATGCTGTTGTCGTAATAGCCGCCCGCCTTGGCCATCTCCATCAACCGCCCGATGTTGTAGTCCAGCAGGCGCACGGCGTTGTACTGCTCGACACTGCGCGAGCCGGCGGCCTGGACTTGCTCCAGCGACAGGTGTTTGACCTCGAAGCCGTCGTTGAACTTGGGGATCGTAAAGGGCCGATGGTTACCCGAGGTTTGCAGGTAGGCGAAGAACGGTTGGCCCTTGGGCACGGCACGTAACAGCGCGTCACCTTCCTTGAAGAGGTCCAGGTCGGATATGCCCCATACGTCGACCCGGGGCGAGCGCCAGTGGCTTTCTTCAAACAGCTGCACGCCGTCGATGCTCTGGCGGATCAGTGCATTGATGTTCGCCCAGCCGGCATTGCCACCGATCATGTAGAACTTCTGGTAACCCTCGAACGCATTGATCAGCGTGTGTTGCCGGGTGATCAGCGGGTTACGCGTGGCCGTCTCCTGGCGGGTGACATCCGGCACACCGGTGATGCTGGCCCAGACGGTTTTGGCAGTGCCGGTGACGGGGACGTAGAAGTGTTTGAAAAACCAGCTTTGTGTGGCCAGCTGGTCCAGGTTCGGCGTGGGGTTGAGCGGGTTGCCGTAGGCGCCCACGGCGCTGGTGCCGAGGGATTCGAGCATCACGAAGATGACGTTGGGCGGTTGCTCGCCGCCCAGCCGATAGGGTTGCACGCCTTGTTCGCGGATGAAACTCAGGGACTGGGCATCGGGCTGGGCCACGCCCAGGTACTGGGCAACTTGCGGGTAATACTCGCGGACCTGGGCTTCATCGAACTGCGATTGGCCGACCTTGAGTGTGTCGTACAAAAACAGCACCGGGTTCAGGCCCGCGGCGGCCAGTTGGCTGTTGCCGGAAAAGAATGCATCGCTCCAGCGCAGGGGCACCGGGTTTTCCAGGTTGAGATGGGCCACACGCCCGAGCAGGGCGAGCAGCACCGCGACGACACCCATCACACTCACCACCGTCAGTGCCGGTTTGCTGATGGCGGTGGGCGCTCGATCCAGGGTCAACCGCTCCAGGCGGACCAACGCCCAGACCCAAAGCGCCACCGCCGCGAGCCAGCAGGCGGTTATCCACAGCACCGGGTAGGTTTCCCACACCATCTGCTGGGAAATTTGCGCGTCTTGCAGGTAACGCAGCACCGTCGCATTGATACGCACGCCAAGGTAGGCGTAGTGGCCGAAATCGATGATGTAGACCAGCCCCACCACCGCCAGTGCGATGGCCAGATAACCGCGCGCCAGCCAGCGCAGGGCCGGCAGGGTGGTGAGGTTCCAGCGCGGCAACCACGCCAGCACGGCCAGCGGCAGCAGGATCAATACCGCCAGGCGCAGGTCGAAACGCAGGCCGATACCCAGGGTTTCCAACAGCGCCGGGGTGTTCAAATCCAGGCCGGAAAAACCCAGCACAAACACCAGCCGCAATGCCGCCAGCAACACAAACATCAACCCGATCGCGCCCACGCCATAGCGCAGGCGGCGTGATTGCAACGCACTCATCTATTTTCCCATTGTTTAAAACAACACAAGTCCAATGTGGGAGCGGCTTGCTCCCGATGGGGGGCGTTCAGTGCCGGATGTACTGACTGACACGCCGCCATCGGCAGCAAGCGCCCTCCCACAGTTTTAGTTGCATGAGTCCAGCGACCACGCAGTAGCCCGCCAAGAGCGGGTCGACCAGATAATCCCAATAGTTTTCCGACGCCTTGAGCCGTAACGCAAAAGCCAACGTGCCCATCGCCAACATCCACACCGCCAGCGTATTCCGCAGCCACAGCATCAACAGGGCGGTGGCCGCCACCAGTACGATCATCGGCCGCGGGTTGAAACCCCAGCGGTACGGGTCGACATACGTCAGGCCCAACGTGGCCGGATACAGCACCAGGCTCAGCAGGCCAAACAGCAGCAACATCTGCACCTGATGGGGGCGCCTGAGCGGCTGCACTACCCCCAATCGACACAGCCCCACCCACGCCAGCAACACCAACGTGCTGATCGCCAGGTCATCGGTAAAACTGCGTACATACGCTGCCAGTGGCAGCTCGTTGACTGGGATAAAACTCACCGCCACCAGCACCGGCAGCAACCACGGTCGCCAAGGTGCGGTGACGCGCAGGGCGCACAGCGCCACAAACCCCAGCAGCACAAAACTCAAGTGGGCTTGCCACAGAGAAACCATCAGAGACGCTCCTCCAGCCAGGCTTCGTTGAAGCTGACATGTTTGATGAAGGTGTTATTCCATGAGTACACCAGGTGGTACATGCCGTCCGGGCTGCGGCTGAAATAGGGGTACTCGTACTCGAAATCGCAGCCACGGGGTTTGCATACGCGGTAATCCAGGCTGCTGAGAAAGCGCTCTTCCAAGGGCAGGCGCTTGGCGCCGCTGGAGGCGCGGAAGCCTTCGCCAATGATCGCTTTGTAAGCTTCGGGAGAGAACGGTTGACCGAGCGGGTCCGGAGACTGGTCCAACTGCGCCACCGTGCGCCATTGGCTGAGCTGGGCGTCGGTACCGTAGAGGCTGAGCTTGAAGCGGCCGTCTTGCAGGTCATTGAGGGCCACCAGCAAACCATCGTCCACCGTGCCGACTGCCGCCAGCGACGAGTTGGGGTTGGCCGGCTCCAGCGGATAGGGCTCGCTCCAGGTCTGCCCGGCATCTTCGGTGCGGCTGGCCAGGACGCGGTGATGGGTGTCGCCGGCGTAGCGCAGCATTGCAATGGCGCGCTTGCCATCCAGCGGCACGATGGTCGGTTGCAGGGAGTTCTTGCCGCGGCTGATGCGGAATTTATCGATCACTGCGCCATCGGCGCTCAAGTACAGGTACTCGGCAAACTTGCCCATGAACTCGTGGTACACCGGCAGGCCGATGGAGCCGTCAGCGTGGAACACCGGCGCGGCGCGCACCAGGGTGCTGATGTTAAAGAACGGCGAGGTCACCAGTTGCCTCGGCGCCGACCAGTTCGCACCGAGGTCGTCCGACACCATCACGTTGATCGCACTGGTGGCCCAGCCGCCGACCGACACCGACACATAAAACATCCACAGGCGTTTGTCCGGCGCCATGGCGATCACCGGGTTGCCCAGTTTGCGGATATAACGCTGGGTGCCGTCGCGGGTGCTTTCCCGGGTGGCCAGCACCTGCTCGGCGCCCCATTCCCCGGTGCGTGCATCGAAGCGTGCGGTGCGCACCTGCACATCGGCGGCGCCTTCGCGCGAGCCGGCGAACCACACGGCCATCAGGTCGCCGCCAGGCAGGGCAGTGACGGAAGAGGAATGCACAAAGTCGGTGAGCTGGGAGGACACGAACCGGCTGCTGTACTGCGCGGGCGCCGCAACTTTGGCGGTGTTCGGGCTGGCCTCGGCAAACGGTGCCAATACATGGGGCGGATGGCTCTGCCAGGCGGCGAAAAACACCGCGAGCAGGCTGCAAATCAATAGAGCGGAGCGCATAGAGCACCTGTCGGGAAAAGGATTACTGCGCACGCTCATCCGGCAGGCGCTTCCTGCGACCGGTGAGCATGGATAACGGCAGGTTGTCCCGTACCTGGATGCTTTCGAATACCGCCGCCAGCACATGCACGCTCACCAAGCCCAGCAGTAGATTGGCTGCGGTCTCGTGGATCTGCTGCGGCCAGTCGGCGCCCCACAAGGCGTCGACTTCCTGCATCAGGAAACCGCTGATGCCGATGGTCAGCAGGGCCAGCAACATCAGCAGCATCACCAGCGCACCCAGCGGCGAATGGCCCAGGCGGTGGTGCGGCCGGCCATTGAGCAGCGAGCGTACATGGGCATTGAGCCGCTTTGGCGTCGGCCAGAAATCTGCCCAACGCGCACTGCGCGGCCCGATGAATCCCCACACTGTTCGAACCAGCAGCCAGGCCATGGCGTAGTAGCCCAGCCAGACATGCCAGTCGTCGCCTGCTTCGTTAAAGAAGTAATTGGCAACGAAGACCCCGGCGATGGACAGATGAAACAGCCTCACCAGCGGGTCCCACAGGCGCAGGGATTCGCCTGGCATCAGCCCTTGATCTCAGTCTTCACGGCTTTGCCGGTGACCGGGTCGTGGTAGATCTCGACCTTGCGCTTGTCTTTGTCGAAGCCATAGATCTCATAGCAGTTGCCGTCGGTGACCTTGAATTTGCTGATCTCGTAGCCTTCGGCCTTGAGCTTGTCCTGGAAGACCTTTTCGTCTTGCCATTGCGAACGCTCGGCGGTGGTGCACTGCGGGCCGGCGAGGGCCAGGGGGCTGGCGATGACCAGGGACAGCAGGAGAATTTTGCGCATGGAAAAGCTCTCAGCAGTTGTGGGAGATTTCACAGTGCAAAACCAACCTTAGTGCAAGCTTAGTTGGCAACGAGTCGTAACATCTTTCCCGAAATAGCCCCGCTCAGAACCCGGCATGATGCCGCCGTTTCCTACAGAGAATTTGTTATGCGCCTGCTGCTTGTCGAAGATGACCGTGCCCTCGGCCAAGGGATTCGGGTGGCCTTGGGCGCTGAGGGCTACACCCTCGACTGGCTGCAGGATGGCGTCGCGGCCTTGCATGCCTTGCGCACGGAAAGCTTCGATCTGTTGCTGCTCGACCTCGGCCTGCCGCGCCTCGATGGCCTGGATCTGTTGCAGCAACTGCGCGCCGAGCAGCACGACCTGCCGGTGCTGATCCTCACTGCCCGCGACGGCACCGCCGAGCGCATCGCCGGTTTGGACGCCGGTGCCGATGATTACCTGGTCAAGCCGTTCGACGTGGAGGAGCTCAAGGCCCGTGTGCGCGCCTTGTTGCGCCGCAGCCAGGGCCGTGCGCAACCGATGCTGGAACACGCTGGCATCAGCCTCGACCCGGCCACCCAGCAAGTGCGCTATCAGGATGAGGACATCATCGTCACCCCCATGGAATACCAACTGCTGCACCAACTGATGGTGCGCCCCGGCAAAGTCGTGACCCGCGAGCGGCTGTCGCGCGCGTTGTATGGCTGGCAGGACCGTGTCGAGAGCAACACCCTGGAAGTATTGATCCATAACCTGCGCAAGAAGTTATCCACCGAGTTGATCCGCACCGTGCGCGGCGTGGGCTATGTGCTGGTGCTTAAACCATGACTTCCGTTCGCGCGCGCATCCTCGTTCCCGTCCTGGTACTGATCCTGCTCGGCGACGCCCTGATCAGCTGGTTGGTGCTGCGCGACAGTCACCACGAAATCGAAGAAGTCTACGACGCGCAACTCGCCCAGAGCGCACGCTTGTTGCAAGGCGTCCTGCGCCAACGCGACCCCGGCGAAGCGGACTGGAACCGCTTGTATGAGGCGTTTGACCAGGCCATGAGCCGCGTGGGTGAGGAGGGCGTTGCCCATCCCTATGAAACCCGCCTGACCTTCCAGGTGTGGCGCACCGATGGTGAGTTGCTGGTGCGTTCCACCGAGGCGCCCGTGCTGGCGGCCCCACCGGCTACCCTCGGCGCCCATGACATTGTGGACAACGGCAACGACTGGTGCGCGTTCCTCCTCGCCGACCCGCAACAGGGCCTGCTGATCTGGGTGGGTGAGCGCGACGACATTCGCCAGGACCTGATCCAGCGCATCGTGCGCCACACCCTCTGGCCGACCCTGATCGGCGTGCCGCTGCTGGCGCTGTTGATCTGGCTGGTGATCGGCTGGGGCCTCAAGCCCTTGCGGGCCATGGCCCGCAAGATTCGCGGGCGCAACACCGACACCTTGCAGCCGCTGCACCTCAAGCCCTTGCCCAGCGACTTGGAGCCCATGCAAACCGCGCTCAATCGGTTGTTGGTCCAAGTCGACGAACTGCTCGAACGCGAACGCCGTTTTATCGCTGACGCGGCCCATGAGCTGCGCACACCGCTGGCGATCCTGCGGATCCATGCGCAAAACGCCCAAATCGCCGGCACTGAAGAACAACGGCGTGAGGCGTTGGATTTTCTGGTCAATGGGGTCGATCGTGCGACGCGCATTGGCAGCCAGTTACTGACAATGGCGCGCATCGAACCGCAACTGAACAACCCTACGCGCAGCCGTGTGCACTTGACCGAGTTGGTGCGCGAAGAGCTCGCCGAGTTGACCCCGCTGGCCATGGAAAAAGACGTGGAATTGGTGCTGGAAGGGAACGAGGAGTGCTGGGTCGAGACCGACCCCGTGGCGCTGGCCATTGCGTTGCAGAACCTGGTGACCAACGCCCTCAACTTCTCCCCGCTGGGGGGCGAGGTGAAAGTGGTGATTGGCGTCCATTGCTTGAGCGTGGAAGACCAGGGCCCGGGGATTGATGAGGCGCAAATCGGGCGCTTGTTCGAGCGCTTTTACAGCCAGGGCAACGCCAATGGCGCAGGGCTGGGACTGGCGATTGTGCAGATGATCGTCGGCAAGATCGGCTGTCGGTTGGCGCTGCATAATCGTGAGCGAGGCGGGTTGTGCGCGCGGTTGGTGTTTGACGAGAGCTGACGCGAAATGTGTGAACGCAATGTCAGTCGCGACGAAGATCAAATGTGGGAGCTGTCGAGCCCCGGCGAGGCCGCGATGGGATCACCTCGGTAAGCCTGTCAGGCCGCAGTGCTGCATCGCGGACTTTCCACTGCGGAACATTCTGTTTAATCACCGGTCCAGTTATCATCGTCTTTCACCCTGATAAGGACATCCTCCCGTGAAGCGAATCGCGCTGCTCTCCCTCGCCCTGGCCCTGTGCGCCTGCCAATCGAACCAACGTGACTCATCGCCCAGCCTGCTCAAGGACGGTATCCAGTTCCGTCAGAAAACCGTGGCCGTCGACGCGGACCACGCCAAAGTCATCATGAAGGCCAGCGGCGGCACCAACCCCGTCGAATTCGCCATCCGCCGCGAAGGCGACCCCGACCAACGCCCGGAAACGCTTGGCACCGTGATGGACACCGGCGAAGGCAAGGTCTTCAACTGGATCGCCAAGCTCAACCAGACTGTCGCCAGCGCCGGGTTCAAGCGTTTTCCGCAGTTGGAGATCCAGGCGGATCCTGGCAAGAAACTTACCGTGTCCAGCTCGGCGCGCAGCCAGGGCACCGGGGCTTACTACAGCTGCGGGCCGGTGATGAGCACGTTCAGCCCGGAGAAGGCCAAGGTGTATCTGGTGGAGTTCCAGTTCAAGTTTGACCGTTCTGGGTGTGCGCAGCAGGTGTTTGATATTACGGATCCGGCGAATCGGGTGTTGATTGGGGGGGAGGGGAGTGAGGCGAAAGAGGGGTAAGCAGAGTTGATTGAACGGTGGGCGTTGCCCGCCGTTTGCGTGGTGAAGGCTGGGCGAATACCACACCGTTGAAGGTGTGGGTGTAGCCGTCGCAAAATGGTGTCATTTGCTCGGGCGTCAGCTGAGGATTTACCTTTTGCAGTAGGCCATCTTCGTCGACCCACAAGCCGCTGTAGTAGCTGTTTTCATCCGTTCTCACGTACTCCTGCTTGTCACTTTCGTGTAGCGCAACCATCCAGAACACCGGCTCCGGACGATCCAGGCGGGCGTTGGCTTCGCTGAAAACCTGATCCCATGGGTGACCGACTTTGGATAGGAGAAAGCGGAATAGCGGGGTGTAATCAAAACCGTGTCGTTGATGGCTGTGCATCGAACTGCGGTTTGATCGTTTGTTTTTTTCTCTTTTGGTGTGCCGCTCATACCGGTAGGCAAGGCAACTTCCGTGGCGCACGCCATGGGTTCGGGTGTTGACTGAGCGGTAGAGGAGGGGCTTTTGCAGTGTAGGTCTCATTGCATCAAGGTTCCTTCTTGGGTTGTGTTGGTGGTGGTGGCCAGGCGCCTTGGTAGCGGAAGGAAACCTGGTAGTCGAGGCGGTCGGGTTCAATGATGTGCTGGAAGTACGGCTGAATGATCGTTATCCAGCTCGGCAGCACATTGAATACGTCGGCATATATCGCGGTTTCTTCGCCTAAACCCAATGCTTCAAAAACACTGTCTGGATCTGCGATATCCGCTGAATACTCATCTGCCTTCAAGTCATTGCTGTGCTTTTCGTACCATCGCAATCTAATTTTCATCACCACTTCCGAGTTCCTCTTTATCTGTAAATTCGACGTTTCGGGTCCGCCGGTCCTCGACGCTCGGCCGTATAAGGATCAAATGCGCCGAGGTGTTCCAAATCACTGTTTCGATAGACCTCCAGCTCTCCTTTCTTGGAATCCCATTCAAATAGCTTTCTCCTTTTTGTATCTATCCAACGCTCACGTAAGCCAGCCCCGCTTTTTCTTGGTGTTACCGGTTTTTGGGGAATCAAGCCTGGGAAGCCAGTGATGTCCTCGGTTCTGGGCGCAGGAAAGTAATCATGGTCCGGATTCCTAAGCCCCTTCCTAGGCTCATTCACTACCACATACAGCGGCCGAACCCCCGACTCCACCGGGAATACCAGAATAAAATCCCGATACTCCGACGGATAAATCGGGTTCACCAGAATCTGCGCTGCCTTCTCCGTCGGCGGGTAAATCCAGATCACCGGCGCTTGCGGCGCAGCCTCCAAGGCCGGAATACCCAGCGTGTCACTTGGATCAACCGCGGGCGTCCAAATCAGCTCCACGCCCTCATCCAAATCCGCCACGAATTGATCGCCACGGTGTTGGAACTGCACCACATCAATCATCTGCCAATCGGCATGGTTGCCCGTGTAAAACCCATACCCCTTGCCGAGGTTGGCGCTGGGGGAGGGGCGAATATGTCGATTGCCGGAAAATAGGGGGCTGGCGTCGGCTGTCGGCTCAGGATGCGCCGCTTGAGTTGTTCTTCTTCGGTGATGGGATACGCGCGTTCTGACATGACGGGCTCACTTCCTTGTGCGAGGGAGTGAGCCTAAGAGGGGGGAGCGCTGGCAGATATTGGCTTTGTTCGATGGTGGGTGTGGGAAAAGGCCACGGGTTATTAGCGATCAAGAAAGCGAGCGCTTGAGCTCTTTTATCCACATGCGTTATTTAACGGGTGCCGCCATGGGTTCGGGTGTTGACTGAGCGGTAGAGGAGGGGTTTTTCATGGTTGGGTTCATTGCATCAAGACTCCACCTTGGGTTGCTTATGAGAGGGTGGCCAAGCACCTTGGTAATGAAAAGATATCTGGTAGTCGAAAAGCCCAGGTGTTATCTCGTGCCGGAAATGTGGCTGGAGAATTGTTATCCAGCTGGAAAGAACATCGAATCCTCCTGCATAAATTTGGGGCTCATCGTGTAAATCGAGTGCTTCAAGAATGCTGCCGTCCTCAACGTTCGCTGAGTATTCGTCTGCTTCCAGGACTTCCGTCTGCTTGTTAAACCATTCCAGCCGTACTTTCATAGCCATATCGAACTCTCTCTTTTATTTTTGTATACGCCGCTCATCTTTTGCAGGACCCCGTTGTTCCCCGGTATAGGGGTCAAATGAGCCTAGGTGTTCCACATCGCTGTACCTATAGACTTCAAGCTCGCCTTTTTCTGAGTCCCACTCAAAAAGCCTTCGTCCTTTGGCGTCTTTCCAGCGCTCACGTAGTCCGCCACCGTTACGTTTTCTGTTTTTCTTCTTGAGTTCGATCAAACCCGGGAAGCCAGTGATGTCCTCGGTTCTGGGTGCCGGAAAGTAATCATGATCCGGATTTCTCAAGCCCTTCCGTGGCTCATTCACCACCACATACAGCGGCCGAACCCCCGACTCCACCGGGAATACCAGAATAAAATCCCGATACTCCGACGGATAAATCGGGTTCACCAGAATCTGCGCTGCCTTCTCCGTCGGCGGGTAAATCCAGATCACCGGCGCTTGCGGCGCAGCCTCCAAGGCCGGAATACCCAGCGTGTCACTTGGATCAACCGCGGGCGTCCAAATCAGCTCCACGCCCTCATCCAAATCCGCCACGAATTGATCGCCACGGTGTTGGAACTGCACCACATCAATCATCTGCCAATCGGCATGGTTGCCCGTGTAAAACCCATACCCCTTGAGGGTGCCGTCCTCGCCCTGCTCAATGTGCAGACGCATTTGCGAGCGCGCTTTTTGCAACGAACGCAATTGTTCCTCGCTGTACAGCGCGCTATCGCCCAGTTCCGATGGCCACACCAACGCCACCAGACCGGCGAGCAGACCCCCCGCCATCGTGCCGGCAGCCGCCGCCGTCGATTCCAGAACTGCCGAGCGCAACGCCAGCTGCCCCAGGCCAACAGGCAGGGCGCTGCCGCTGATCTTGCTTAGGGCAACGACGCCCCGGGTATCGACTTCGCGCCCGCCCAACAGGCTGAAATGGCCGTAGTCCTTGATCAGCTCAAGCGGTACGTAGCCGGTGGGGTTTGCGTAGCGAATGATGCCGTCGGGGAGCTTGCAGGGTTTGGTGAACACGCAACCGGCTGGCTTGGCGGGTGCCGAGGTTGGCGCTGGGGGAGGGGCGAATATGTCGATCGCCGGAAAATAGGGTGCTGGCGTCGGCTGTCGGCTCAGGATGCGCCGCTTGAGTTGTTCTTCTTCGGTGATGGGATACGCGCGTTCTGACATGACGGGCTCACTTCCTTGTGCGAGGGAGTGAGCCTATTAACGATAACGGAAACCTGATATTCGCAATGTTCGATGATGTACGTGAGAAAAGTCAGCTGAAACGCGACGAGTCTTGACGAGTATTTTTCTACCTTTGAGGCGACTCTTCATGTTTTCCAGCCTCATGACGATAAAGCAATGCGTAGGGTAGCCGCGTAAATCAGTTGTTGAGGCGGCACCCTCTATTACTACTCCCAAGGAAGACCTTATGACCCTGCAGGACTTTTGCCAGATTCTCTCTGATCACTTCACCCCAAAAGCCAAACAAGTCACCCGTTTTGCACATACCGGCTACTCATTTGAAGAGTGGGTCAATTGGGAGATTTTTACTGCTTTTGTTGACCGGGGTTACGAAGCCTTTCCCAAGCCTGCTTACAAGCAGTCTTTTGCGGACAACACATCAAAGTTTCTCGGGGACCTGCGCGTCTGTGGAAACGAGGGGACGCAGGTATTCCTTGAGGTTGCGACAGCGCATGCGTGGACCCAAAGCAAATGGAGAGACAAGATCCTCAATGACCGGCTGAAGTTGGCGAAGTGGGTACCCAAGGCTGAAAAAACGCTGAAAATCCAGGTCGTCATCTCTTGTTCCAGTGAGCAGAAAGACCTGGAGAGCAACTGGCTGGATTGGTACCAGCGGATTAGCTTCTGGGGGGATAAGAGCGAAACGCTCATCCTGGATGATGGCGGTAATGGAGAAGTGGTCATCAAGGTCTGGGAAGTGGCGTGATGTTTGAGCGCCGCCCGCGTCACTCATAGCGTCTCGGCAGCGATAGACCTTGGGGGCCAAGGTCTTTTTTTGTGTGGTGATCAAGTCAACAGGTGTTTGGAAATCAGCCGGGAGATTTCAACGATCGAGGTCTTGCCGGTGAACTCGAATTTCACTTTCCCCAGCGACGAGAAGTAAATCTCCAACTCCGAATCCAGGTCAAACGTCCCGGACGTCTCCACCGAATACGCCACGATGTTTTTATACGGCAGTGAGGTGAAGTCCTTCTTGCTGCCGGTAATCCCCTGCACATTCACCGCGATGATGCGTTTGGTGGTGAAGACCACGCCGTCGCGCATGGCTTTGTAGGCGTCGATCACTTCTTCGCCGTCCAGCAGCAGGGCCGATACGCGTTCGGCGTATTCGTTGTTCTGTTTGAGTTTGAAAAAGCCTTTGTTGTTGAAGTCGATCATGGGCCTGGCCTTGGGTGAGTGGTGCGGTGGTGTATGCCGTTTTGCTCGCGGATCTGTATCTAACGCGCGCATTTTGAACGCCCTACCATTGGGTCCAAGCCTATAACCTTGGCCAAATGTTTCACGTCGACAAAATAACACCCCAGGAGCCCAACAATGCCCGAACTGTCCAGCTGGCTGGCCTATGCGCTTATTTCACTCGGCATGGTGCTCACGCCCGGCCCGAACATGATTTACCTCATCTCCCGCTCGATCTGCCAGGGCCGCACGGCCGGGTTGATTTCCCTGGGTGGCGTGGCGTTGGGTTTTCTGGTTTACATGGTGTGCGCGGCCTTGGGGATCACGGCCTTGGTCATGGCGGTGCCATTTGCCTATGACGCACTGCGCTTCGGCGGTGCGTTGTACCTGGCCTATATGGCCTGGCAGGCAATTCGGCCGGGTGGGCGATCGCCGTTCCAGGTGCGGGATTTGCCCAAGGACAGCCCACGCAAACTGTTCACCATGGGCCTGGTGACGAACCTGCTGAACCCCAAGGTGGCGGTGATGTATTTGTCGTTGCTGCCCCAGTTCATCGACCCGAACGGTCATGGCAGTGTGCTGACCCAATCCCTGGTGCTGGGGTTTACGCAGATTTTCATCAGCGTGAGCGTCAACGCAGTGATTGCCACCATGGCCGGCTCCATCGCGGTGTTTTTCGTCACCCGACCGGGTTGGCAGGTGGTGCAGCGCTGGCTGATGGGGTCGGTGCTGATGGGGCTGGCGGTGCGGATGGCGGTGGAAGGGCGTCGCTGAACCGGACGTTACAGGATCGCCTTCAGGTAATCCTTGAGTGCGTTGAGTGGGGCATTGAGTTCGTGCAGTGTCGATGCTTGGCGCACATCCAACGTCAGCCGTTGCAGCTCGCGACCCATCACGGTATTCACGCCGCCCAAGGAGCTGAGTGCCACTGCCAGGCATTCGTCCAGTTTTTGCTGGATGATATTGATCTCGCCGTTGCGGACCAACAGCCCGAATACCTCGCGCTCGTATTCGCTCATGATCGGGTCATCACGCAGTATCGGACTCTCACCTTCTGTTTCATAGGCCAGTTTGTGCGAGAACAAGGCGACTGCTTCCAGTTGCAATTCCATGGTGTTGTTTACCTTAATGTGTCGCCAGCAGGCGCCTCAGGCAACCGGCTGCAAAGCTTCCATTTCACTTAGCCAGGTATCGAAGCGACTGCACTGTTCGCGTATCGCTGGCAGGCCGATTTCAATGGCCGCCAACGAGCCGTGCAGCGGCTTGTCGTAACCCGCATAAAGCGTCTTAAGCCTTTTGCTCGGCGCCGTCATCGGGCTGTTATTGATGGTTTCCGGCGTTTCAAACTCATTCCGTATGTGCATAAACCGATCTTCAAGGTTGGGCTGGTTGATGCCCGTGGCAAGTCGCCGTGGACAACTGAAAAGCAAACCTTCGAATTCGTACATCTGCACATAGGGAATGAATCGGCGCATGGCGTCATCACCTAATTCGATCGCTAGCCTTTCCACCATGGCTTCTAGCAGGCAATCGGCTTTTTCATCCATGGAGTTTTTGCCGGCGGCATTCGCTTTTCCAGGAAACTCTTCGGGCAGACCATAAAAATCAAAGAACGTGGTGCAATAGGCTTGGCGGTCGCCGAGCAGGCGTTTTTCAACATCGGTGAGCAGGCGCTCAAAGCGAAAGTTGCCGCCTTTGTGGCCTGGTTTACCGATCAGCGCTGGCATCAGGTAAATACCCAAGTGGTGAAAGGCTTGAGCCAACACTTCGTTGATGAACATCTCCTCTGTCTGGCCCTCGCAAATGACGTGCACTCGAATCATTTACGCGGCCTCCCGCCCAAGATGTTTTTCTCCCACAACTCGCCTACTGAGTAGTCGTCTAACCACGTTTCGAAAGCTTTTTCGTCCAGGCGCTTGAAGACAGTTGCTCCCTTTTCCCGCTCAACGATGATCAAGTCATCGAGAGAGAACTCGTTTACCAGTGGGACTGATTGCGTTGAAACAATCACCTGCATTCGCGTAGAGGCAGACCGTAACAGCGAACCTAGCAAAGTGATTGCATAAGGGTGCAGGCCTAACTCCGGCTCATCGATGATGATCGTCGATGGTGGGTCGGGCTGGAGGAGGGCGGTTACCAGGCACATGAAACGAATCGAGCCGTCCGAGAGTTGACTGGGCCAGAAGGTGTAATCGCTGTCCTTTTGTCGCCATTGCAAATTGATCAGTTCTTCTTGTGTGTCTAAGCGCACCGGACGGAGTACAAAATCGTCGAAGAACGGGATCGCCAGTTGGATGGTCTTGCGGATCTGGTCGTAGACTTCAGGCGTCTCAGTGGATAGGCGATGCAGATAAGCCGCTAGGTTCGAGGCGTCGGGCCTTAGGTAGTCGTTGATGTGAACAGGGCCGTAGCGTTTGACACTTGCTGTTTCGCTGGTGTCATGGAAGTGAAAAACCTTCCAGCTGGAAATCGATTCATAGCAGTACGCTACGACGTTATTTTTGTAAGGGGCTTGGAATTGTTTTACGTCGAACGCTTTTTTGAGTTTGGCCTCTTGGTGTCCTGAGCCGAGGGGAATCCATTCAGACCCATACATGGGGCCTTCAAAAAAAAGTCGTTCATTGGCAAAAACAAACCCTCCATCAACGGTCGACTCCAGCTCGAACTCATAACCGTTAAGGCCAAAGTGAACGTAGGAGAAGATCTTCGTCGTTTCCTTCACCCCGAAGCTGACAATTCGATCTGCCTTGCCTTGTTGGGTGGTCCATGTCTGTAGGCGCGACTCCATCATTTCGCTGAGCATACGAAAGTAAGCAACGAAGCTGCTCTTGCCTGCGCCATTGGCACCCAGCAGTACGTTCAAGCTTTCCAGGCGGAAGTCGTCAAGGTTCTTGATTGACTTAAATCCCTTGATCGTCAGCCGACTGATGGGGTTCTTTGTGCTCATTGCTGCTTGATTCCTTTAGCGCCGCTATGCGTCGAGACCAGGCTGCTGTCATTGATAGCTGTCGCGGAGTTTGCCATTGATTTCAGAGACTGGCTCGTCACTTGATAGCTTCATCCTAACGCTAATCTTTTCTACCTAATACCAACGCTTTGAGTGGTGGCAATTGCGGCTAAGACAGCTGAGGCAAGCCAGCGACCACTTTTCTTCAGGCGAAAAAAAAGACCTTGAATTTCAAGGTCTTTTTTTAAGATGGTGCCCCGAGGGAGACTCGAACTCCCACTCCTTTCGAAAACGGATTTTGAATCCGCCGCGTCTACCAATTCCGCCATCAGGGCTCAATGGCGGCGAAGTATAGAGATGAGATTACCGTTGGTCAATCACGTTTCATGGTCAATTTTGACTATTTCCGCTAGACTTCCCGGCCCTGCTAGACGAACCCCATCATGCGCGTTGCTGACTTTACTTTTGAGCTCCCTGATTCGCTGATCGCTCGCCACCCTTTGGCCGAGCGTCGCGCCAGTCGACTGCTGACCCTGGACGGGGTGAGCGGTGCCCTCGCACACCGTCAATTCACTGATTTGCTTGAGCATTTGCGCCCAGGCGATCTGATGGTGTTCAACAATACCCGGGTGATTCCGGCGCGGCTGTTTGGCCAGAAAGCCTCCGGCGGTAAGCTGGAAATTCTGGTGGAACGGGTGCTGGACAACCATCGCGTGCTGGCCCATGTGCGTTCCAGCAAATCGCCCAAACCGGGTTCGACGATCTTGATCGATGGCGGTGGCGAAGCCGAGATGGTTGCGCGCCATGATGCGCTGTTCGAACTCAAGTTTGCCGAGGAAGTGTTGCCGCTGCTGGAGCGCGTCGGCCATATGCCGTTGCCTCCTTATATAGATCGCCCCGACGAAGACTCGGACCGCGAGCGCTATCAAACGGTGTACTCGCAACGCCTGGGGGCGGTTGCCGCGCCGACTGCCGGGCTGCATTTCGACCAGCCGCTGCTGGATGCAATCGCCGCCAAGGGCGTCGAGAGCGCCTATGTGACCCTGCACGTGGGGGCCGGCACGTTTCAGCCGGTGCGTGTGGATAAGATCGAAGACCACCATATGCACAGCGAATGGCTGGAGGTCAGCCAGGACGTCGTGGACGCGGTTAATGCGTGCAAGGCGCGTGGCGGGCGCGTCGTTGCAGTGGGCACTACCAGTGTGCGTTCCCTGGAGAGCGCGGCGCGCGATGGCGTACTCAAGCCGTTCAGTGGCGACACCGATATCTTTATTTACCCAGGCCGGCCGTTTCACGTGGTCGACGCCCTGGTGACCAACTTCCATTTGCCGGAATCCACGCTGTTGATGCTGGTGTCGGCATTTGCCGGTTATCCGCAGACCATGGCCGCTTATCAAGCCGCCATCGACAATGGGTACCGTTTTTTCAGCTACGGTGATGCGATGTTTATCACCCGTAATCCGGCGCCGCGCGGCCCAGAGGAACAACTATGAGTCGTATGTCGTTTGAATTGCTCGCCACCGACGGCAAAGCCCGTCGCGGTCGCCTGACTTTCCCGCGCGGTACGGTAGAGACCCCGGCCTTCATGCCCGTGGGCACCTACGGCACCGTCAAAGGCATGCTGCCGCGCGACATCGTCGCCACCGGCGCCGAGATTATTCTGGGCAACACCTTTCACTTGTGGCTGCGTCCGGGCACGGAAGTGATCAAGAAGCACGGCGACCTGCATGACTTCATGAAGTGGCAAGGCCCGATCCTCACCGACTCCGGTGGTTTCCAAGTGTTCAGCCTGGGGGCCATGCGCAAGATCAAGGAGGAGGGCGTGACCTTCGCCTCGCCGGTGGACGGTGCCAAAGTGTTCATGGGGCCGGAAGAGTCGATGCAGGTCCAGCGCGACCTGGGCTCCGACATCGTGATGATTTTTGACGAATGCACGCCGTACCCGGCTGACGAAGACGTCGCGCGGATTTCCATGGAGTTGTCGCTGCGTTGGGCCCAGCGCTCGAAAAACGCCCACGGTGACAATACCGCGGCGCTGTTCGGCATCGTCCAGGGCGGCATGCATGAAAGTCTGCGCAAGCGCTCACTGGAAGGCCTCGACAAGATCGGCTTTGACGGTCTTGCCATTGGCGGCCTGTCCGTGGGCGAACCCAAGCACGAAATGATCAAGGTGCTGGATTATCTGCCGGGCCTGATGCCCGCTGAAAAACCTCGTTACCTTATGGGCGTTGGCAAACCGGAGGATCTCGTAGAGGGTGTGCGCCGCGGTGTGGACATGTTCGATTGCGTGATGCCAACCCGTAATGCCCGCAATGGGCATCTGTTCATCGATACAGGCGTGCTGAAGATCCGTAACGCGTTCCATCGCCATGATGAATCGCCGCTGGATCCCACCTGTGACTGCTACACCTGCCAGAACTTCTCCCGTGCTTATCTGCACCATCTGGACAAGTGCGGGGAAATGCTGGGTAGCATGTTGAATACCATCCACAATTTGCGTCACTACCAAGTCCTGATGGCTGGTTTGCGCGAGGCTATTCAACAGGGTACATTGGCCGCCTTCGTCGATGCCTTCTATGCCAAGCGCGGGCTCCCTGTGCCGCCCTTGGACTGAGTTTTCCGACCCTAAGATTCACTATTTGCAACTGGAGTGCTAAATGAGCTTTTTTATCTCTAACGCCATGGCTGACGCCGCTGCGCCTGCTGCTGCCGGCCCTATGGGCGGTGGTTTCGAGTGGATTTTCCTGGTCGGTTTCCTGGTCATCTTCTACCTGATGATCTGGCGTCCACAGGCCAAGCGCGCCAAAGAGCAGAAAAACCTGCTGGGCAGCTTGCAGAAAGGTGACGAAGTCGTGACCACTGGCGGTATCGCCGGCAAGATCACCAAGGTTTCCGACGCTTTCGTGGTCCTGGAAGTCTCCGACACCGTAGAAATGAAGTTCCAGAAGGGCGCTATCGCCGCCACGCTGCCTAAAGGCACGCTCAAAGCGATCTAAGCAACAACCTTTACCAATCGACGGGGCGCGCAAGGCGCCCCGCGTTATAAGCGGGCGGCGTGATGCTGAACAAATACCCTCTGTGGAAATACGTACTGATCCTGGCGGTGCTGGCGATCGGTTTTATTTATTCCGCTCCCAATCTCTATCCTGATGACCCTGCGATCCAGATATCTGGCGCCAGCACTTCGCTGAAGGTCAATCAGGCTGACCTGGAACGCGCGAGCAAGGCGCTCACCGATGCGGGCATCCAGGTCAAGGCGGCAACGTTGGCAGCTGATGCGAAAGGCGGCTTGTTGCGCCTGACCGAGCAAGAAGACCAATTGCCGGCCAAGGATGTTGTGCGCAAGGCCATGGGCGACGACTACGTTGTCGCGCTCAACCTGGCACAGACCACGCCAAAATGGCTGCGCAGCATTGGCGCGCACCCGATGAAGCTGGGTCTGGACTTGTCCGGTGGTGTGCACTTCCTGCTGGAAGTGGACATGGACAAGGCCCTCGACGCACGCCTCAAAGTCTACGAAGGCGACGTGAAGAGCCTGCTGCGTAAAGAGAAGTTGCGTTATCGCAGCCTCCCGCAGCTCAACGGTGCCATCCAGCTGGGCTTCTCTGACGAAGCGTCCCGCGAACAGGCCCGTGCGCTGATCCGCAAGAACTTCAACGATTTCGACATCGTACCGGCCGACCTCAATGGTCAACCGGTACTGCGTCTGGCGATGACCCCGGCCAAGCTGGCGGAAATCCGCGAATACTCGATCAAGCAGAACTTGACCACGGTACGTAACCGCGTCAACGAGCTGGGTGTGGCCGAGCCGATCGTTCAGCGTCAGGGCGCCAACCGCATTGTGGTTGAGCTGCCGGGCGTGCAGGACACCGCAGAAGCCAAGCGTATCCTGGGTAAAACCGCCAACCTGGAATTCCGCCTGGCCGCCGAGCCGGGTGCTTCCAAGGCCACTTCCGAGACTTTCGAGTTCCGTGAAGGTAACCGCCCTCCGGCGCAGATCGAGCGTGGCTTGATCATTACCGGTGACCAGGTCACCGACGCGAAGGCCGGTTTCGGCGAGCACGGTACCCCTGAAGTGAACATCCGCCTGGATGGCCACGGCGGCGAACTGATGAGCCGCGCCACGCGCAGTAACGTCGGTCGCAGTATGGCGGTGATCTTCATCGAGCAACGTCCGATCACTACCTACACCAAGCAAATGGTCAACGGCGTCGAGAAAGACGTGCCGGTACAGACCTTCAAGGAAGAGAAGAAGATCATCAGCCTGGCGACCATCCAGTCGCCGCTGGGTGCTCAATTCCGCATCACTGGCCTGAACGGCCAGGGCGAATCCTCGGAGCTGGCCCTGTTGCTGCGTGCCGGTGGCTTGGCTGCACCGATGTACTTCGCTGAAGAACGCACCATTGGCCCGAGCCTGGGCGCCGACAACATCACCAAGGGCGTCGACGCAGCCTTGTGGGGCATGCTGTTCGTTTCGCTGTTCATCATCGCCATCTACCGCTTCTTCGGCATCATCGCCACCGTGGCCCTGGCGGGCAACATGGTGATGCTGCTGGCCTTGATGTCGCTGCTGGGCGCTACGCTGACCCTGCCAGGTATCGCCGGTATCGTACTCACCATGGGTATGGCGGTGGACGCCAACGTGCTGATCTTCTCGCGGATTCGTGAAGAGATCGCCGCCGGCATGACCGTACAGCGTGCAATCAACGAAGGCTTCGGCCGGGCATTTACCGCGATTCTCGACTCCAACCTGACCACATTGCTGGTCGGCGGGATTCTCTTTGCCATGGGCACCGGCCCCGTCAAAGGTTTTGCGGTAACCATGTCCCTCGGTATCTTTACCTCGATGTTCACGGCCATCATGGTGACCCGCGCAATGGTCAACCTGATCTTTGGCGGGCGTGACTTCAAGAAGTTGTGGATTTAAGGGGCTGCCATGTTACGTACAATCAACTTCATGGGCGTTCGCAATATTGCGTTCGGCGTCACCGTGCTCCTTACCGTTCTGGCGTTGTTCAGCTGGTTCCATAAGGGCCTGAACTACGGTCTGGACTTCACCGGCGGTACGCTCATCGAGCTGACCTACGAGAAGCCGGCCGACGTTACCCTGGTGCGCAGTGAGCTGGTCAAGGCCGGCTATCACGAAGCCATCGTGCAGAGCTTTGGTGCAACCACTGACCTGCTGGTGCGTATGCCTGGCGAAGACCCACAACTGGGTCATCAGGTCGCCGAAGCCTTGCAGAAGGTCGGCGGCGATAACCCGGCGTCGGTCAAGCGCGTCGAGTTCGTCGGCCCTCAAGTGGGTGAAGAGCTTCGCGACCAGGGCGGTCTCGGCATGCTGATGGCGCTGGTCGGCATCATGATCTACCTGGCCTTTCGCTTTCAGTGGAAGTTCGGCGTCGGCGCCATTGTGTCGCTGATCCACGACGTGGTCGTGACCGTGGGTATCCTGGCGTACTTCCAGATCACCTTCGACCTGACCGTGCTGGCCGCGGTGCTGGCGATCATTGGTTACTCGCTCAACGACACCATCGTGGTATTCGACCGGGTTCGTGAGAACTTCCGGGTGCTGCGCAAGGCGACGCTGATCGAGAACATCAACATCTCCACCACCCAGACCCTGCTGCGGACCATGGCGACGTCGATCTCCACCTTGCTGGCGATCGCGGCCCTGATGATCTTTGGTGGCGACAACCTGTGGGGCTTCTCCCTGGCATTGTTTATTGGCGTCCTGGCGGGTACCTACTCGTCGATCTACATCGCCAACGTGGTACTGATCTGGCTGAACCTCAACAGCGAAGACCTGATCCCTCCGGCCAGCACTGGCAAGGAGGTCGACGACCGTCCTTGATGGGCGTTTGTTGATCAGCTGTTACAAAAAAGGCACGAGTATTGAACTCGTGCCTTTTTTTTTGCTCCAAGGCTGGGTATAGCGCGGATCTTTCGGTCCGTTTGTGATGGTCAGGAGGTTCAACGTGAACAAGTCGTTACTGGTTGGTGCGGTATTGGGTGCTGTCGGTGTAACTGCCGGGGGTGCTGTTGCCACCTACAGCCTGGTAAAAAGCGGCCCTGAGTATGCGCAAGTGCTGGCAGTGCAGCCGGTGAAAACCCAGATTAAAACGCCTCGCGAGGTCTGCAAGGACGTCGCAGTGACCCGGCAGAAGCCGGTGCAGGATCAACACCAGATCGTCGGTACGGTGGTCGGTGCGCTGGCTGGTGGCTTGTTGGGTAACCAGATCGGCGGCGGTAATGGTAAGAAGCTGGCCACCGTGGCCGGTGCTGTCGGTGGTGGTTACGCCGGTAACAAGGTTCAGGAAGGCATGCAGAACCGCGATACCTACACCACCACGCAAACGCGCTGTAACACCGTTAACGACATCAGTGACAAGGTAGTCGGGTACGACGTGCGTTACACCTTGGATGGCAAGGAAGGCTCGGTACGTATGGACCGTGATCCAGGCGGCCAGATTCCGGTCGACAAGGAAGGGCGTCTCGTCCTGGGCCAGAACCAGCAGTAATCCCAAAGCCTGGTTCAGTTCAAGGTATGGGAGGGGCCCCCTCCCATATTTGTTGTGTGTTGCTAGTGGTCTTCAAATCCCAGGCATAAAAAAAGCACCCCGAGGGGTGCTTTTTTGTGCTCGCTCGCTTAGCGCTTCAGCGAGGCTGGCAGGTGCGGCTGGATCGCCGTCAGGACTGCCTTGAAGCATTTGGTGTTGCCGGCAACGACGTGGCCTTTTTCAAGGAAGTCATGGCCGCCGGTGAAGTCGCTCACCAGGCCGCCTGCTTCCTGAATCAGCAGGGCGCCTGCAGCCATGTCCCACTCGGACAGGCCTGATTCCCAGAACGCATCGAAACGGCCGGCAGCCACGTAGGCCAGGTCCAGGCTGGCTGCACCGGCGCGGCGGATGCCGGCGGTCTGGCCAACCAGGGCGCGGAACATGCCCAGGTAGTTTTCCAGGTTGTCCATCTGGTCATCGCGGAACGGGAAGCCGGTGCCCAGCAGGGCGCCGTCCAGGCTGGTGCGACCGCTGACGCGCAGGCGGCGGCCATTGAGCTGGGCGCCACGGCCACGGCTGGCGGTGAATTCTTCCTGGCGAACCGGGTCGAGGACAACGGCGTGTTCCAGGCGGCCGCGGTATTTGCACGCGATGCTTACGGCAAAGTGCGGGATGCCGCGCAGGAAGTTGGTGGTGCCATCCAGTGGATCGATGATCCACAGGTAGTCTTCGCCTTCGCCGCTACCTTTGTGCAGGCCGGTTTCTTCACCGAGGATGCCGTGGGTCGGGTAGGCCTTGCGCAGGGCGTCGATGATTTTCTGTTCGGCGGCGCGATCCACCTCGGATACATAATCCTTGGCGTCTTTTTCGTCGACCTTGATGGTATCCAGGCGCTCGATGGAGCGGAAGATCAATTCACTGGCGCTGCGGGCGGCGCGCAGCGCGATATTCAGCATGGGCTGCATGGATGTGTCACCTAAGGTTGTTAAAGAAAGCCGAGCATTCTAGCAGAAACTTTCTTCAGGTGAAGGACGACGTGAGCTTTCATGGCATAACCTTAGGCTGTTCTGTAAGATTTGCTCCCCTTTCCTGTGTCCGAGAGCGCCTCCCTTGCTGCAAAACATTCGTGTCGTCCTGGTCAATACCAGTCATCCCGGCAATATCGGCGGGGTGGCGCGAGCCATGAAAAACATGGGGCTGACGCGCCTGGTGCTGGTCGAACCGCGCGTGTTCCCGCATCACGAGGCCGATGCTCGTGCATCTGGCGCCAATGACATCCTTGAAAGTGCCCAGGTCGTCGCCACCTTGGAAGACGCCCTGGTCGGCTGCAATCTGGTGCTTGGCACCAGCGCTCGCGACCGGCGCATTCCGTGGCCACTGCTGGATCCGCGTGAATGCGGGACCAAAGTGGTGGAAGAGGCGGCCGGTGGCGCTGAAATCGCCCTGGTCTTCGGTCGCGAAGACTCCGGCCTGACCAATGAAGAGCTGCAGCGATGTCATTATCACGTGCACATCCCATCAGACCCTGAGTTCAGCTCGCTGAACCTCGGGGCAGCGGTGCAGGTGTTGAGTTACGAGGTGCGCATGGCCTGGCTGGCTGCTGAAGGCCAGCCGAGCAAGGTCGAGAAGGATGAAGTTGCGTCGACCAAAAGTGGCGAACTGGCCACCATGGACGAGCTGGAGCGGTTCTATGAGCACCTGGAGCAAACCCTGGTGGCCATCGAATTTCTCGATCCGGAAAAACCACGGCACTTGATGGCGCGCCTGCGTCGGTTGTACGGGCGCAGCTCGGTCAGTCGAGCGGAAATGAATATATTGCGTGGCATCCTCACGGAAACCCAGAAAGCGGCCCGTGGCGAGCTTCTTAAGCGGAAGGATTAAAAATGTTCGAGCGTTTGCGAGAAGATATCCAGAGTGTTTTCCATCGTGACCCGGCAGCGCGCAATGCCTTTGAAGTGCTGACCTGCTATCCGGGCATGCACGCTATCTGGATCCACCGCCTGTCCGGTGCGTTGTGGAATATGGGCTGGAAATGGCTGGCGCGACTGGTGTCGAACTTCGGTCGCTGGTTGACCGGGATCGAGATCCATCCGGGTGCCAAGGTGGGGCGTCGCTTCTTTATCGATCACGGTATGGGCATCGTGATTGGCGAGACTGCCGAGATTGGTGATGACGTGACCCTGTACCAGGGCGTGACCTTGGGCGGCACCAGTTGGAACAAGGGTAAGCGCCACCCGACGCTGGGGAACGGCGTGGTGGTGGGCGCGGGCGCCAAGGTGCTTGGCCCGTTCACGGTAGGGGCTGGTGCCAAGGTCGGTTCCAACGCCGTGGTGACCAAGGCCGTGCCGGCCGGCGCCACCGTGGTGGGTATTCCCGGGCGGATCATCGTCAAGCCGGAAGTGGGCGATGAGCAGGAAGCCAAGCGCAAGGCCATGGCCGAGAAGATCGGCTTCGATGCCTACGGTGTCAGCGAAGACATGCCCGACCCGGTGGCGCGCGCCATCGGCCAGTTGCTTGACCACCTGCAAGCGGTGGACGGCAAGTTGGACGGCATGTGTGGCGCGCTGAAGGAGCTGGGCAGCAGCTACTGTGCGAAAGACTTGCCTGAGCTGCGCGAAGAGGACTTCGCCGAGATCAAGGACGAAGCTGCAAGCAAGGCCGGCTGAAGTCTCATCGTCACCACAAAACCCCTGTGGGAGGGGGCTACCCCGATGACGGTGGGTCAGTCGACGCATTCGTCAGCTGTCAGACCGCTATCGGGGCAAGCCCCCTCCCACATTTGATCTCCGTTGATCCAGCAATTCCCATCCGGTCCTGTTCCCGCTGTTCGTCCCCACCCCATCCTGCTATGATTCGCGCGCCCTTTTTACGGGTAATCCTGACTAAAGTACTAGGTCTTATAGTTGACTTAAATACTCGGGAATCGCATACTTGCTCCCATTCTGAAACACCTTGGTACTTGTCCATGAGACTGACTACAAAAGGCCGATACGCGGTAACCGCCATGCTTGACTTGGCCTTGCACGCGCAAACTGGGCCGGTGTCCCTGGCCGATATCTCCGAGCGCCAAGGCATTTCCCTGTCCTACCTTGAGCAACTGTTCGCCAAATTGCGCCGCAGCAATCTGGTTTCCAGTGTGCGTGGGCCAGGTGGCGGCTATCAACTGTCCCGCGAGATGCAGGGCATCCAGGTGGCCCAGGTCATCGACGCGGTCAACGAATCCGTCGATGCGACCAAATGCCAGGGCCTGGGTGACTGCCACGCCGGCGACACTTGCCTGACGCATCACTTGTGGTGTGACTTGAGCCTGCAGATCCATGAGTTTTTGAGTGGTATCAGCTTGGCTGATCTTGTGACTCGCCGTGAGGTGCAAGAAGTAGCCCAGCGTCAGGACCAGCGCCGTTGCAACACCAAGGCGCCGCGTCTGGACAAGATTGAAGCGTCCGCCGTCGAGTGACAGCCGAAGAGCTAACGGCACGCCAGCCAGCCTGATTTAGGAGAAAGTCCATGAAATTGCCGATTTACCTTGATTACTCAGCGACCACGCCGGTTGATCCGCGTGTCGCACAAAAGATGAGCGAATGCCTGCTGGTCGACGGAAACTTCGGCAACCCGGCCTCCCGCTCCCACGTTTTCGGCTGGAAAGCCGAGGAAGCGGTGGAGAACGCTCGTCGCCAGGTCGCTGACCTGGTCGGTGCAGACCCGCGCGAAATCGTCTGGACTTCCGGCGCCACCGAATCCGACAACCTGGCAATCAAGGGCGCGGCGCATTTCTACGCGACCAAAGGCAAGCACCTGATCACTACCAAGATTGAGCACAAGGCTGTCCTCGACACCATGCGCCAACTGGAGCGTGAAGGTTTCGAGGTCACTTACCTCGAGCCAACCACCGACGGTATCGTCACCCCGGCCATGATCGAAGCCGCGCTGCGTGAAGACACCATCCTGGTTTCCGTGATCCACGTGAACAACGAAATCGGGACCATCAACGACATCGCGGCCATCGGCGAGCTGACGCGCTCCAAAGGCGTCCTGCTGCACGTCGACGCTGCTCAGTCCACCGGCAAGGTCGACATCGACCTGTCGAAGCTGAAAGTCGACCTGATGTCGTTCTCGGCCCACAAGACCTACGGCCCTAAAGGCATCGGCGCGCTCTACGTGAGCCGTAAGCCCCGCGTACGTATCGAAGCCACCATGCACGGCGGCGGTCACGAGCGCGGCATGCGTTCGGGCACCCTGGCGACCCACCAGATCGTTGGTATGGGCGAAGCTTTCCGTGTGGCCAAGGAAGATATGGCTGCCGAGAACCTGCGCATCAAGGCCCTGAGCGAGCGCTTCTACAAGCAGGTCGAAAACCTTGAAGAGCTGTACATCAACGGCAGCATGACCGCCCGTGTACCGCACAACCTGAACTTGAGCTTCAACTACGTCGAAGGCGAGTCGCTGATCATGGCGCTCAAGGACCTGGCGGTTTCGTCCGGTTCGGCCTGCACCTCGGCCTCCCTTGAACCGTCCTACGTGCTGCGTGCCCTGGGCCGCAACGACGAACTGGCGCACAGCTCGATCCGCTTTACGTTTGGCCGCTTCACCACCGAAGAACAAGTCGACTACGCGGCGCAGAAAGTCTGCGAAGCCGTCAATAAGCTGCGCACTTTGTCGCCGCTGTGGGACATGTACAAAGACGGTGTCGACATTTCCAAGATCGAGTGGGCGGCACACTAACTATAGAAGCCGCCACCCCAGCTCTGTAGGAACGTGGCGGAAAACGCAGGCGTTTCTACAGGGTTACAGAGCGGCCCTGATGAGTGAGGATTCAGTACCATGGCTTACAGCGAAAAGGTCATCGACCACTACGAAAACCCGCGTAACGTCGGCAAGATGAACGCGGAAGACCCAGATGTCGGCACCGGCATGGTCGGCGCTCCGGCGTGCGGCGATGTGATGCGCCTGCAGATCAAGGTCAACGAGGCGGGCGTTATCGAAGACGCCAAGTTCAAGACCTACGGCTGCGGTTCGGCCATCGCCTCCAGCTCCCTGGCGACCGAATGGATGAAAGGCAAGACCCTGGATGAGGCTGTGACGATCAGCAACACCCAGCTGGCCGAAGAACTGGCCCTGCCGCCAGTGAAAATCCACTGCTCCGTACTCGCAGAAGACGCCATTAAGGCGGCCGTTCGCGACTACAAGCAGAAGAAAGGCTTGATCTAAGCATTTGGCGACGAGTAAGGAGTCAACGATGGCTATCAGCATGACAGAAGCGGCTGCACGGCACGTGCGACGCTCCCTGGATGGGCGCGGTAAAGGTGAGGGGATTCGTCTGGGTGTGCGCACCACGGGCTGTTCCGGCCTTGCCTATGTGCTGGAGTTTGTCGACGAGGTGGTTGATGAGGACCAGGTGTTCGAAAGTCACGGCGAGAAAGTGATTATCGACCCTAAAAGCCTCACCTATCTGGACGGCACCGAACTCGATTTCGTCAAGGAAGGGTTGAACGAAGGCTTCAAGTTCAACAACCCCAACGTACGCGGTGAATGTGGCTGCGGCGAAAGCTTCAACATCTGAGGCTATTTGTGGGCACTCCTTGTCATTTCGCTTTATTCGAGCTGCAGCCGAGCTTTCGGCTGGACCTCGAGCAGCTTGCCACGCGCTACCGTGAATTGGCGCGTGGGGTGCATCCGGACCGCTTCGCTGACGCTTCCGAGCGTGAGCAACGCCTGGCGCTGGAACAATCGGCCAGCCTCAACGAAGCCTATCAGACGCTCAAAAGTCCCCCCAAGCGCGCGCGTTACCTGCTCGCGATGAATGGTGGCGAGTTGCCGTTGGAAGTCACGGTGCACGACCCGGACTTCCTGATGCAGCAGATGCAGTGGCGCGAAGAGCTCGAAGACTTGCAGGACGAAGCCGATCTGGCGGGTGTCGCGGTCTTCAAGCGTCGTCTGAAAACCGCCCAGGATGAGCTCAACGAAAGCTTCGCAGCCTGTTGGAATGATGCGGCGCAACGTGAACAGGCCGAACGCCTGATGCGGCGCATGCAGTTCCTCGACAAGCTCTCCTACGAAGTGCGCCAGCTAGAAGAGCGCCTCGACGATTAACCCAGTGCTGCCCGTGATGCACGCCTGATAGACAGATAAGACCTGATTACCATGGCTCTACTGCAAATCGCCGAACCCGGCCAAAGCCCTCAACCGCACCAGCGTCGCCTGGCGGTGGGGATTGACCTGGGCACCACCAATTCCCTGGTCGCTGCCTTGCGCAGCGGCCTGTCCGAGCCGCTGCCCGACGCCGATGGCCAGGTGATCCTGCCGTCCGCTGTGCGTTATCACGCCGATCGCACCGAAGTGGGCGAGTCGGCCAAGCTGGCGGCGTCTACCGACCCCCTGAATACCGTACTGTCGGTCAAACGCTTGATGGGTCGTGGTCTGTCCGACGTCAAGCAGCTGGGCGACCAACTGCCGTACCGCTTTGTCGGTGGCGAGTCCCACATGCCGTTCATCGACACCGTCCAGGGCCCGAAGAGCCCGGTGGAAGTGTCGGCCGATATCCTCAAGGTGCTGCGCCAGCGTGCAGAAACCACCTTGGGCGGCGAGCTGGTCGGGGCGGTGATCACGGTTCCGGCCTATTTCGATGATGCTCAGCGCCAGGCCACCAAGGACGCGGCGAAGCTTGCCGGCCTGAACGTGCTGCGCCTGCTCAACGAGCCGACGGCAGCCGCTGTGGCGTATGGCCTGGACCAGCATGCCGAAGGCCTGGTCGCCATTTACGACCTGGGCGGCGGCACCTTTGATATTTCGATCCTGCGCCTGACTGGCGGTGTCTTCGAAGTACTGGCCACGGGTGGCGATACAGCCCTGGGCGGCGATGACTTCGATCACGCCATCGCGGGCTGGATCATCACCAGTGCCGGCTTGTCCGCCGATCTGGACCCGGGCGCGCAGCGCAACCTGCTGCAAACCGCCTGCGCTGCTAAAGAAGCGCTGACTGATGCTGCATCGGTTGAAGTGTCCTATGGTAGCTGGTCGGCCCAACTGACCCGTGAAGCCTTCGATGCTTTGATCGAGCCGATGGTCGCCCGCAGCCTGAAAGCCTGCCGGCGCGCCGTGCGTGATTCCGGCGTCGAGCTGGAGGACGTAGTCGCCGTGGTCATGGTCGGCGGTTCGACCCGCGTACCACGTGTTCGCGAAGCCGTGGCCGAAGCTTTTGGCCGCCAGCCGCTGACCGAAATCGATCCGGATCAAGTGGTCGCCATCGGTGCGGCGATCCAGGCCGATACCCTGGCCGGCAATAAGCGCGATGGTGGCGAGCTGTTGCTGCTCGACGTGATTCCGTTGTCCCTGGGGCTGGAAACCATGGGCGGCTTGATGGAGAAGGTGATTCCGCGCAACACCACCATCCCTGTCGCCCGCGCCCAGGACTTCACGACCTATAAAGATGGCCAGACGGCCATGATGATTCATGTGCTGCAAGGTGAGCGCGAGCTGATCAGCGACTGTCGCTCACTGGCGCGCTTCGAATTGCGCGGTATCCCTGCCATGGTTGCCGGTGCCGCGAAGATTCGCGTGACCTTCCAGGTCGACGCCGACGGCCTGCTCAGCGTGGCTGCGCGTGAATTGGCGTCAGGCGTCGAAGCGAGCATCCAGGTCAAGCCGTCCTACGGCCTGACTGACGGCGAAATCGCCAAGATGCTCAAGGACTCGTTCCAGTACGCCGGTGACGATAAGGTCGCGCGCGTACTGCGTGAGCAACAAGTGGATGCCCAGCGCCTGCTCGAAGCGGTGCAGGGCGCCCTTGACACCGACGGCGAGCGCCTGCTGGATGCCGAAGAGCGCATGGTCATCGACCTGCAGATGCAGGAACTGGCCGAACTGATGAAAGGCAACGATGGTTACGCCATCGAGCAACAGACCAAGCGCTTGTCGCAGGTGACTGACGCCTTTGCCGCCCGCCGCATGGATCAGACGGTGAAAGCCGCACTGGCCGGGCGCAACCTGAATGAAATCGAGGAATAATCAATGCCGCAGGTCATTTTTCTGCCACACGCCGAGCACTGCCCGGACGGTATGGTTGTTGAGGCTGAGACCGGCAAGTCCATCCTCGAAGTTGCCCATGACAACCACATCGAGATCGAAAGTGCCTGTGGTGGAGTGTGCGCTTGCACCACCTGCCACTGCATCATTCGTGAGGGGTTCAACTCTCTGGAAGAAGCGGACGAGTTGGAAGAGGACTTTCTTGACCGGGCCTGGGGCCTGGAAGCGACTTCTCGCCTAAGCTGTCAGGCAAAGGTCGGAACGGAAGACATCACCGTCGAAATCCCGAAATATTCCCTCAACCATGCGGCCGAAGCGCCGCACTGATTCAAGGAAGTGTCATGAGTCTTAAATGGGTTGATGTGCAAGAAATCGCTATCCTGTTGGCCGACGGCAACCCGGATATGGATCCCTATTCGCTGAACTTTGTTGCTTTGCGTGACATGGTCATGGCCTTGCCAGGTTTTGACGATGAGCGTGATCGCGGTGGCGAAAAGGTTTTGGAAGCTATTCAGACAGCCTGGAAAGAAGAACAGGACTGACGCCTCCCTTACGCAGTTAGGCAATACCCAAGAACCCGCGTATAATTCGCGGGTTTAATTTTTCGTAAATTACCGTTTCTGGAGTTACACCATGGCTGTTCAACGTACTTTCTCCATCATCAAGCCTGACGCTGTTGCAAAAAACGTCATCGGCGAGATCACCACTCGTTTCGAAAAAGCCGGCCTGAAGGTTGTAGCTTCGAAACTCAAGCAACTGTCCAAGGCTGAAGCTGAAGGTTTCTACGCTGAGCACAGCGCTCGTGGCTTCTTCGGCGACCTGGTTGCCTTCATGATCTCCGGTCCTGTCGTTGTTCAGGTTCTGGAAGGCGAAAACGCTATCGCTCTGAACCGCGAACTGATGGGTGCTACCAACCCTAAAGAAGCAGCTGCCGGCACCATCCGTGCTGATTTCGCTGACTCCATCGACGCCAACGCTGTACACGGTTCGGACTCCGAAGCCGCTGCTGCTCGCGAAATCTCGTACTTCTTCGCAGCTACTGAAGTAACCACTCGCTAAGCATTGGCTTAAGAGTGAAGGTGAATCCATGACTACATCGACTGTAAAAACCAACCTGCTGGGTCTGACTCAACAGGAAATGGAAAAATTCTTCGACTCAATCGGGGAGAAGCGTTTCCGTGCCGGTCAGGTAATGAAGTGGATTCACCACTTTGGCGTCGACGATTTCGATGCCATGACGAACGTCAGCAAGGCCCTGCGTGACAAGCTCAAGGCCATTGCCGAGGTCCGTGGTCCGGAAGTTGTCAGCGAGGACATCTCCAGCGACGGCACCCGTAAATGGGTGGTGCGCGTGGCGTCCGGCAGCTGCGTCGAGACCGTATACATTCCCCAGGGCAAACGCGGCACCTTGTGCGTTTCGTCCCAGGCAGGCTGTGCCCTGGATTGCAGTTTCTGCTCCACCGGCAAGCAAGGCTTCAATAGCAACCTCACCGCCGCCGAAGTCATTGGCCAGGTGTGGATTGCCAACAAATCCTTTGGCAGCGTCCCGGCGACCGTCGACCGTGCCATCACCAACGTGGTGATGATGGGCATGGGTGAGCCGCTGCTGAACTTCGACAACGTGGTTGCGGCCATGCACCTGATGATGGACGACCTGGGCTACGGCATCTCCAAGCGCCGTGTGACCCTGTCGACTTCCGGCGTGGTGCCGATGATCGATGAGCTGTCCAAGCACATCGACGTCTCCCTGGCGTTGTCGCTGCACGCACCGAATGACGCATTGCGTAACCAATTGGTGCCGATCAACAAGAAGTATCCGCTTAAGATGCTGCTCGAATCTTGCCAGCGCTATATGTCGTCCCTGGGCGAAAAGCGCGTGCTGACCATCGAGTACACCTTGCTCAAGGACATCAACGACAAGGTCGAACACGCGGTCGAGATGATCGAGTTGCTCAAGAACATCCCGTGCAAGATCAACCTGATTCCGTTCAACCCGTTTCCCCATTCTGGCTACGAGCGGCCGAGCAACAACGCCATCCGCCGTTTCCAGGATCAACTGCACCAGGCGGGCTTCAATGTCACCGTACGTACCACCCGTGGTGAAGACATCGACGCCGCTTGTGGCCAATTGGTAGGACAGGTGCTGGATCGCACCCGTCGCAGCGAACGATATATCGCGGTGCGCGAACTGAGTGCCGCCGACGATATGCCGCAAAGCGCTGCGAATCGAACCTGAGAGAGGATCTCTATGCCCTTGCGCCTTGCGCTGCTCCTGCTGGTTACCGGTCTTGCGGCCGGTTGTGTTTCATCGGGCCATGACAGCCCTTTGCAAACCGGCAAGGGCCGTGAAGAGGCGCGAGCGGCCTATGTTCAGTTGGGCCTGGGTTACCTGCGCCAAGGCATGAGCGAGCAAGCCAAGGTGCCGTTGAGAAAGGCCATAGAGCTGGACCGCGACGATGCCGACGCCAATGCTGCACTGGCCTTGGTGTTCCAGGCCCAGGCCGAGCCTGAACTGGCCGACCAGTATTTCAACAAGGCCCTGGCCTCCCGTCCTGCCGACCCACGGCTGCTGAACAACTACGGCAGCTTTCTGTTCGAGCAGAAACGCTATGACCAGGCTTCTCGTTATTTCCAGCAAGCCAGCGCCGACACCCTCTATCCTGAGCGCTCGCGCGTTTTCGAGAACCTGGGAGTGACCTCCAAGCGCCTCGGCCTGCGCGACAGCGCGCGCCAGCAGTTGGAAAAAGCCCTGCACCTGAACAGTCGCCAGCCACGAGCCTTGCTCGAAATGGCTGAGTTGTCCTACGAAGACAGGCATTATGTGCCGGCACGTGACTATTACGAGCGTTTTAGCCTGCTCAGCGGGCAAAATGCACGTAGTCTATTGCTCGGCGTGCGCCTGGCGACGGTTCATGAAGAACGCGACACGGCCGCACGTTTTGGCCAGCAACTCGAACGACTCTATCCCGGTACCCCGGAATATCAGCAATACCTGTCGGAGCAATGATGAAAGCGGCGCACCCGGAAGTTGTAGCAGCTAATCGCGTAAACCCAGGCGAGACCTTGCGTCAGGCCCGCGAAAGCAATGGTTGGTCGCTGGCAGAAGTGGCCCTCAAGCTCAATTTGACCACCACGTCCCTGGGCAACCTGGAAGCCGGCGCGTTCGACAAGCTGCCTGGGCATACCTTTGCCCGCGGCTATATCCGCGCCTATGCCAAATTGCTGGGCATCGACCAGGCCGTCCTGGTCCAGGAGTTCGACCAGTTCACCGGTACCGACTCCCAGGGCAGCAATGTCCATGGCCTGGGTCGCATCGAAGAGCCGGTGCGGGTTTCCCACACGATCTTGCGTATTGTCAGCCTGTTACTGTTGATCGCCGTCATCGGTGGTGGCTTCCTCTGGTGGCAGGACCAGACTTCCCAGCGCGGCAAGGACCTGGCCAGTAACAGCATGGAGCACGTCGAAGTCGAGAGCGCCGACGGCACCACCCAGATTCACCCGCTCGACGAGCCGGAAGACCAGGCTGTTGTCGAAGGCCAGGCTGCGCCCCAGGTGCCGCCCGCCACCGAGCAACCGATACCGGATGCAGGCACTGCAACCGCTGTAGTACCTGCTCCGGCTACACCGGCCGTTCCAAGTACCCCGGCCGTACCTGCTCATACTCCGGTAGCGCCTGCTGCCCAGGCCCATGCGCCGGCTGTTCCCGCCCAGGCTCCTGCGACTACCGCCCCAGCTGCCCCGGCGGCGCCAGCGATTTCGCCGCCCACCACACCTGCGTTGATCGCGGGTGACGGGCACGTACAAATCACCTTTGTTGCTGATTGCTGGACGCAGCTCACCGATGGCAATGGCAAAGTGCTGTTCAGCGGTCTGAAGCGTAAGGGCGACACGCTCGACCAGGGCGGCAAACCACCTTTGACGCTGCGTCTGGGCTTTGCCCGTGGCGCGCAAGTGGCCTACAACGGCCAGCCTGTGGACGTGGCGCCGTTCACCAGTGGCGAGACCGCTCGCCTGAAGTTGGGACAATAGTCATGCACGGCGAATCTCCAATCAAACGTCGCGTATCGCGCAAGATCTGGGTCGGCTCGGTGCCGGTGGGTGGCGATGCCCCCATCGCAGTACAAAGCATGACCAACAGCGACACCAATGATGTCGCAGCTACCGTCGCCCAGATCAATCGTCTGGAAGCGGCTGGCGTCGACATCGTGCGGGTTTCCGTGCCGGACATGGACGCTGCCGAAGCCTTTGGCCGTATCAAGCAATTGGTCAAGGTGCCGTTGGTTGCCGACATCCACTTCGACTACAGGATCGCGCTACGCGTGGCCGAACTCGGCGTCGATTGCCTGCGCATCAACCCGGGCAACATCGGTCGTGAAGACCGCGTGCGTGCCGTGGTGGATGCTGCCCGTGACCGCGGGATTCCGATCCGTATCGGCGTCAACGCCGGTTCCCTCGAAAAAGACCTGCAAAAGAAATACGGCGAACCCACTCCTGCCGCGTTGGTTGAGTCGGCACTGCGCCACGTTGAGCACCTTGAGCGCCTGAATTTCCAGGACTTCAAGGTCAGCGTAAAGGCGTCCGACGTCTTCATGGCAGTAGAAGCCTACCGCCTGCTGGCCAAGGAAATCGTGCAGCCGCTGCACCTGGGGATCACCGAAGCCGGCGGTTTACGCTCAGGCACAGTGAAATCTGCGGTGGGTCTCGGTATGCTGCTCGCCGAAGGGATTGGCGATACTATCCGCATCTCCCTGGCGGCAGACCCGGTAGAGGAAGTGAAGGTCGGTTACGACATTCTCAAATCCCTGCATTTGCGTTCCCGTGGCATCAACTTCATTGCCTGCCCGAGCTGCTCGCGGCAGAACTTCGACGTGGTGAAAACCATGAACGAACTGGAAGGGCGCCTCGAGGACCTGCTGGTACCGTTGGATGTTGCGGTAATCGGTTGCGTGGTCAACGGCCCGGGTGAAGCCAAGGAAGCCCATATCGGCTTGACCGGCGGCACGCCAAACCTGATCTATATCGACGGTAAGCCGTCGCAGAAGTTGACGAATGACAATCTGGTGGATGAGCTCGAAAGACTGATCCGCCAGAAAGCGGCCGAAAAGGTCGCGGCTGACGCAGCGCTGATCGCGCGCGGCTGATTGAACGAATTTAAGGATTTGATGTGAGCAAGTCTCTGCAAGCCATACGTGGCATGAACGACATCCTGCCGGAGCAGACGCCGCTGTGGCGCTATTTCGAAGGCACTGTCGCGCGCCTGCTGGATAACTACGGTTACAAACAGATCCGCATGCCGATCGTCGAATTCACCGAGCTGTTCAAGCGCTCTATCGGTGAAGTGACCGACATCGTCGAAAAAGAGATGTACACCTTCGAAGACCGCAACGGCGACTCCCTGACCCTGCGTCCGGAAGGGACCGCCGCCTGCGTGCGCGCCGTGCTTGAGCATGGCCTTACCGGCGGTGGCCAGCCGCAGAAACTGTGGTACATCGGCCCGATGTTCCGTCACGAGCGCCCACAGAAAGGCCGTTATCGCCAGTTCCACCAGATCGGCCTGGAGGTGTTCAACCTCGACGGTCCGGACATCGACGCCGAGCTGATCGTGCTGACCTGGCGCCTATGGGGCCTGCTGGGTATCCGCGACGCGGTCAAGCTTGAGCTCAACAGCCTGGGCACCAGCGAATCTCGCGGCCGCTACCGGGTTGCCTTGGTCGAGTACCTGTCCGCCCACCTGGACAAACTTGACGAAGACAGCCAGCGCCGCCTGAAGACCAATCCGCTGCGCGTCCTCGATACCAAGAATGCCGACACGCAAGCCGTACTGGTCGACGCGCCAAAAATGGCCGACTACCTGGACGACGAGTCCCGTACGCACTTCGAGGGCCTCAAGGCTCGCCTGGACGCGGTGGGTATCCCCTACATGATCAACCCGAAACTCGTACGCGGCCTCGATTACTACAGCAAGACCGTATTCGAGTGGGTCACTGACAAGCTCGGCGCCCAGGGCACCGTGTGCGCCGGTGGCCGTTACGACGGCCTGGTCGAGCAGATGGGCGGCAAGCCGACCACTGGCGTGGGGTTTGCCATGGGCATCGAGCGCCTGATCCTGTTGCTCGAAACCCTGGAACAGGTCCCGGAAGAAATCTCCCGTCAGGTGGACGTGTACCTGTGCGCCTTCGGCGAGGCCGCCGAACTGGCTGCCCTGGCCCTGAGCGAAAAAGTGCGCGACCAGTTGCCGAACCTGCGCCTGCAGGTCAATGCCGGCGCGGGCAGCTTCAAGAGCCAGTTCAAGAAGGCTGACAAGAGCGGTGCGCTGTATGCACTGATCCTCGGCGATGACGAACTGGCCCAGCAAGTGATAGGTTTCAAACCCCTGCGTGGCCAGGGTGAGCAACAGAACATTGCCTTCGATGCGCTCGCCGCGCACTTGGCCACCTGCGTCGTGCAGGGTTGAAGCTGTCGAACAGCCGAATTTAGCGATTAAGGAGTATTGGGGTGTCGAGTACTGATGATGAGCAGTTGGCCGAGTTCAAGGACTGGTGGCAGCGTAACGGCAAGCCCCTGGTTACCGGTGGCCTGCTGGCTTTAGTGGTGGTGTTCGGCTGGCAAGCCTGGCACAAGTATCAGGCCAACCAATCCCAAGGCGCCTCGATCCTCTATCAGCAATTGCTGGAAACCACCCTTACGCCGGACGGCAAGCCCGATCCTGCACAGGTGGCTGACCTGGCAAGCAAGCTGAAGAACGAATTTGGCGGCAGTACCTACGCTCAATACGGCAGCCTGTTCGTCGCGAAAGTCGCGGTCGATACCGGCAAGCTGGACGATGCAGCCGCTGAACTGAAGGCCGTCGCCGACAAGCCGACCAACCCGACCCTGGGTGAAATCGCACGTCAGCGCCTGGCCCAGGTATTGGCGGCACAGAACAAGGCCGACGAAGCACTCAAACTGCTCGACGGCGATGCTGACAAGGCATTTGTAGCCACTCGCGAAGAGCTCAAGGGGGACCTGTTGGTCCAATTGGGTCGTACCGACGAAGCCAATGCTGCGTACCAAAAAGCCAAGGCGGCGCTGTCTGATGAAGCGGCGGTCGGTGGCTTACAAATCAAGCTCGACGACTTGGCCAAAGGGGATGCGTGACGTGATCCGTTGGAAACATGCAGCATTGCTGGCTCTGGCCGTTCTGGCCGCGGGTTGCAGCAGCAACAGTAAAAAAGAACTGCCTCCGGCCGAGCTGACCAGCTTCAAGGAAGAAGTCGTCCTGCAAAAGCAATGGAGCCGCTCCATCGGTGACGGCCAGGGCGAAACCTACAACATGTTGGTACCGGCAATCGACGGTGACAACATTGTGGCGGCTGACGTGACCGGCGTGGTGATCTCCATGGATCGCATGAACGGCGACGTGAAATGGAAGAAAGACCTGGAACTGCCTGTGTCCGGCGCTGTAGGCGTGGGTTACGGTCTGGTGATGCTCGGCACGCTCAAGGGCGAAGTCGTGGCGCTGGACTCCAGCACCGGTGAAGAGAAATGGCGCGCTCGCGTGACCAGTGAAGTCCTCGCACCGCCTGCTACCAACGGCGATATCGTCGTGGTGCAAACCCAGGACGACCGTGTGATTGGCCTCGACGCCAGCACCGGCGCACAGCGCTGGTTGTATGACAGCACCCCTGCGGTGTTGACCCTACGCGGTACCAGTGGTCCGGTTGTGACCAACAATCTGGCCGTTGCAGGCCTGTCGACCGGTAAAGTGGTCGCCCTGGACACCCAGAATGGCGTACCTGCGTGGGAAACCCGCGTGGCTATCCCGCAAGGTCGTTCCGAGCTGGATCGCGTCGTGGACATCGACGGCGGCTTGCTGCTGTCGGGTGAAACCCTCTACGTCGCCACTTACCAGGGCCGCGTTGCCGCGCTGGACCTTCAGAGCGGTCGCATCAACTGGCAGCGTGATGCTTCCAGCTACGCGGGTGTCGCCCAAGGGTTTGGCAGCGTCTACGTAAGCCTGGCGTCCGGTACTGTTGAAAGTGTCGACGAGCGTTCCACCACTGCGCTGTGGAGCAATGACTCCCTGGCTCGCCGTCAACTGTCGGCACCGGAAGTGTTCTCCAGCTATGTAGCGGTAGGCGATTTCGAAGGTTACCTGCACCTGCTGAGCCAGGTGGACGGTCGCTTTGTAGGTCGTGAGCGTATCGACAGCGATGGCCTGCGTGCCCGTCCGCTGGTCGTGGGTAACATGCTTTATGTGTTTGGCAACAGCGGCAAGCTGGAAGCCCTGACCATCAAGTAAAGGTTTGACTATGCTTGGGGTTACCCCCAGGCGGCCCTGCTTCGGCGGGGCATGCGGCATCTGAATATGCCGCCCCGAGCACCAGCCGCTGCCTTGCAGCGGCTTTTGTATTTTCTGAAATAACGAAGTGGAGAGCCGCATGGTTCCCGTAATCGCCCTGGTGGGCCGACCTAACGTCGGCAAGTCCACCTTGTTCAACCGCCTGACCAGGACTCGCGACGCCATCGTCGGCGACTTGTCTGGTCTGACCCGTGATCGCCAATACGGTGAGGCAAAGTGGCAAGGGCGCTCCTACATTATTGTCGACACCGGTGGTATCTCCGGTGACGAGCATGGCATGGACGAAAAGATGGCCGAGCAGTCGCTGCTGGCCATTGAAGAAGCCGATGTGGTGCTGTTCCTGGTGGATGCCCGTGCGGGCTACACCGCTGCCGACCAGATGATTGGCGAGCACCTGCGCAAGCGCAACAAGCGTTCCTACGTGGTCGCCAACAAGATCGACAACATCGATCCTGAAATGGCCCGCGCCGAATTCAGCCCAATGGGCCTGGGCGACGCGATCCCGATCGCGGGTGCCCACGGTCGCGGTATCACCCAGATGCTGGAAATCGCCCTGCGCGATTTTCCTAAGGATGACGCCGAGGAAGAAGAGGGCGAAGAAGAGATCGTCGCCGAAGGTGAGGAAGCCAAGCGCATTCCTGGCCCGAGTGAAAAAGACGGTATCAAGATCGCCATCATCGGCCGCCCGAACGTCGGCAAGTCGACCCTGGTCAACCGCATGCTCGGTGAAGACCGGGTTATCGTCTACGACCAGCCCGGTACCACCCGCGACAGTATCTACATCCCGTTCGAGCGTAATGACGAGAAGTACACCCTGATCGACACCGCGGGTGTGCGCAAGCGCGGCAAGATCCACGAGGAAGTCGAAAAGTTCTCGGTGGTGAAAACCCTGCAGGCGATCAAAGACGCCAACGTGGTGATCTTCGTGATGGACGCCCGCGAAGGCGTGGTGGATCACGATCTCAACCTGCTGGGCTTCGCCCTGGAAGCCGGTCGGGCACTGGTGATCGCGATCAACAAGTGGGACGGCATGACGCCGAGCGAGCGCGATTTCGTCAAGATCGAGCTGCAACGTCGGCTGTTCTTCGTGGAGTTCGCCGATATCCACTTTATCTCGGCCCTGCACGGCACAGGCGTGGGTAACCTCTACGCCTCGGTACAGAACTCGTTCAAGTCCGCGGTCACCCGTTGGCCAACCAACCGCCTGACCCAGATCCTGGAAGATGCTGTTGGCGAGCACGCGCCGCCGATGGTCAACAACCGCCGGATCAAATTGCGTTACGCCCACTTGGGTGGTGCCAACCCGCCGATTATCGTGATCCACGGTAACCAGATCGAGAAGGTGCCGAAGTCCTACGTGCGTTACCTGGAAAACACCTACCGCCGTGTCTTGAAGCTGGTCGGTACGCCGATCCGCATCGAGTTCAAGGGTGGCGAGAACCCATACGAAGGCAACAAGAACACACTGACCGACCGTCAGGTGAACAAGAAGCGTCGTTTGATGACTCACCACAAGAAGGCCGACAAGAAGCGCCGCGACAAGCGCTGATTTCGTCGTCGAAAAAAAGGGCTCTCGACGAGCCCTTTTTTGTGCGCGCAGGTTTGAGCCTTGACCCCATGAGGCTGGCAGCTTAAAACTTGAGGCTCACCTGCAGGGGCCTCCGATGATCAACAGCAAGCTGCCAAATGTCGGCACGACCATTTTCACCACCATGTCGCAACTCGCTGCCGAAACTGGCGCGCTCAACCTGTCCCAGGGCTTTCCCGATTTCAATGGCCCCCAGGCTTTGCTCGATGCCGTGGGCAAACACGTTGCCAGTGGCCACAACCAATACGCACCCATGACCGGCCTGCCGGGCCTGCGTCAGCAAGTGGCGGCCAAAATCGCCCGCAGTTATGGCGCCACGGTCAACGCCGACAGTGAAGTGACCATCACCCCAGGCGCCACGGCGGCCATCTTCTGCGCGATCCAGGCGGTGATTCGCAGCGGCGACGAAGTCATCGTGTTCGACCCGTGCTACGACAGCTATGAACCTTCGGTCGAGCTGGCCGGTGGTCGCTGCGTGCATGTGCAACTGAACCTGAAAGACTTCACCCTCGACTTTGAAAAGATCCAGGCTGTGCTGTCGCCCCGCACGCGCATGATCATCCTTAACACACCGCACAACCCCACTGGCGCGCTGATCAGCCGTGCCGAGCTGGACCTGTTGGCAGCACTGATCCGCGACCGCGATATCTACCTGGTCAGCGATGAGGTCTACGAGCACCTGGTGTTCGATGGCGTGCCCCACATCAGTGTGCTGGCCCACGAAGAGCTGTACTCGCGTGCTTTCGTGGTCAGCTCCTTTGGCAAGACCTACCACGTCACCGGCTGGAAAACCGGCTATGTGGTCGCCCCCCCGGCCCTGACGGCCGAACTGCGCAAGGTGCATCAATACGTCAATTTTTGTGGCGTCACCCCGTTGCAATACGCGCTGGCCGACTTCATGGCTGAACACCCGGAGCACGTCGACGAACTGCCAGCGTTCTACCAGGCCAAGCGCGATCTGTTCTGCGACCTGCTGGCAGCGTCCCGATTCAGCTTTACCCGCGTCACCGGTACCTACTTCCAGCTGGTGGATTACTCCCGTATTCGTCCTGACCTGGATGACGTCGCCATGTCCCTGTGGATGACCCGCGAACACGGCGTGGCAACCATCCCTGTCTCGGTGTTCTACCAGAACCCACCCCAAGGCCAGCGCCTGGTGCGCCTGTGCTTTGCCAAACGCGAGGAGACGCTGCGGCAAGCAGCCGAAAAACTATGCGTGATCTGACTGTATTACCGAACCTGAATATCGCCCTGGTCCAGACCACCCTGGCCTGGCACGATCGCCAGGCGAACCTTGAGCATTTTGATCTGCTGCTGGAACAGGCACGGGGCGCCGACCTGATAGTGCTGCCGGAGATGTTCACCACCGGTTTCTCCATGGACTCACAAACCCTCGCCGAGCCGGAAAACGGCCCCACCCATCACTGGATGCAGGCCCAGGCGGCAAAATACAGTGCGGTGATCACTGGCAGCGTGATCATCCAGGCCGCCGATGGCAGCCACCGCAACCGTCTGTTATGGGCGCGGCCGGATGGCGAGGTGTTGCACTACGACAAGCGCCACTTGTTCCGCATGGCCGGCGAACACCATCACTACACGCCCGGCGAGCGCCAGGTGCAGTTCGAGCTGAAGGGGTGGCGGGTTCGTCCGTTGATTTGCTACGACCTGCGCTTCCCGGTGTGGAGCCGCGATGCCCAGGACACCGACCTGTTGCTGTACACCGCCAACTGGCCGGGAGCGCGGCGTCTGCACTGGAACCGGTTGTTGCCGGCGCGGGCGATCGAGAACCTGTGTTACGTGGCGGCGGTGAATCGGGTGGGTACGGATGGAAAGGGTTTCGCTTATACCGGCGACAGCCAGGTCCTGGACTTCCAGGGTGAGACCTTGCTGAGCGCAGGGGAGGCGGACGGGGTGTTCCAGGTGTGCCTCGATGCAGCTGAACTGGCGGCTTACCGCACGCGGTTTCCGGCGAACCTGGATGCCGATACCTTTCAGTTGGTCTGATAGACCGCTATCGGGGGCAAGCCCCCTCCCACATTTTGAATGTATTCACAAATCAAAGTGTGGGAGGGGGCTTGCCCCCGATGAGTCCCTGACAGGCCACCCCAATCTGAAACTCAATAAAAAGGCCCCTGGATTCTCACCCAGGGGCCTTCTGCATTACGGCGCTAAGGTTTACGCCGCTTTCGCTTCCAGCTGGCTCAACGAGCGGTTCAGCGCGCTGAACACGGCCTTGAAGCTGGCGGTGGTGATGTTTTCATCAATGCCCACGCCATGCACTGGACGCTCACCGTTCACGCGCAATTCAATGTAGGCCGCTGCCTTGGCATTGGTGCCTGCACCGATCGCGTGTTCGTTGTAGTCCATGATCTCCACCTTGATCGGCAGGGCGGCGACCAGTGCTTCCAGGGTGCCGTAGCCCTTGCCCTGCCAACGCAGGTTGGTTTCGCCCTGGCCTTTGCCCGAGACTTCCACTTCCACGGTGCTGTTGCCGTTCTCTTCCTGCAGGCGATGGCTGACCAGCGCATACGGGGTGTTGGCTTGCAGGTATTCGCGCTGCAGCAAGGCGTAGATCTGCGGTGCGGTCATTTCCAGGCCCACGCGGTCGGTTTCGGCCTGTACCACCTGGCTGAATTCGATCTGCATGCGACGTGGCAGGCTGATGTCGTATTCCTGCTCCAGCAGGTAGGCGATGCCGCCTTTGCCCGACTGGCTGTTCACCCGGATCACTGCCTCGTAGCTGCGGCCGATGTCGGCCGGGTCGATCGGCAAGTACGGCACTTCCCACAATGCGTCGGGTTTCTGCTGGGCGAAGCCCTTGCGGATTGCATCCTGGTGAGAGCCGGAGAACGCGGTATGCACCAGGTCGCCCACATACGGGTGACGTGGGTGGACCTGGATCTGGTTGCACTCTTCGACGACTTTGCGCACGCCGTCGATGTCGGAGAAGTCCAGCTCAGGATTGACGCCCTGGGTGTACAGGTTCAGTGCCACGGTAACCAGGTCGACGTTACCGGTACGTTCGCCGTTGCCAAACAGGCAGCCTTCGACGCGGTCGGCGCCGGCCATCAGGCCCAGCTCGGTGGCGGCGACGCCGGTACCACGGTCGTTGTGGGTGTGCAGGCTGATGATCACGCTGTCACGACGGTTGATATGGCGACCGAACCACTCGATCTGGTCGGCATAGATGTTCGGCGTGGCGCATTCCACAGTGGCTGGTAGGTTGAGGATCATCTTGTGCTCGGGCGTTGGGTTCCACACCTCGATCACGGCATCGCAGACTTCCTTGGCGAACTCCAGCTCAGTGGCGCTGAAGGTCTCCGGGGAGTATTCGAAGGTCCACTGGGTTTCCGGCTGCTGGGCGGCGTATTTGACGAACAGCTTGGCTGCGTTGACGGCGATGGCCTTGATGCCGTCCTTGTCCTGGTTGAACACGATGCGGCGGAACGACGGCGACGTGGCGTTGTACAAGTGCACGATGGCCTTCTTGGCGCCGCGCAGGGATTCGAAGGTGCGTGCGATCAAGTCTTCACGGCCCTGGGTCAGCACCTGGATGGTGGTGTCCTCGGGGATGTGGTTGTCTTCGATCAGGGTGCGCACGAAGTCGAAGTCGGTTTGCGATGCGGCCGGGAACGAGGCTTCGATTTCCTTCACGCCGACAGCGACCAGGGTCTTCCAGAAGCGCAGCTTCTTCACCGCGTCCATCGGTTCGATCAGCGACTGGTTGCCATCGCGCAGGTCGGAACTGCACCAGATCGGCGCGGTGGTGATGGTTTTCGATGGCCAGGTGCGGTCCGGAATATCGATGGTCGGAAACGCGCGGTACTTCGAAGACGGGTCTTTGAGCATGCTCATCGGGAAATCCTTTGTTGTAGGGGCCGAGAAAAGGCGGCCTGCCGTAGAACTGTTTTTGGGGATAAAGCTAAAAGACGAGGCAGATCGATTCAGCCTGGCAGTCGTGCGCTGACGAGGCACAGGCTGCGGTGCTGGCGGAGCTGAATGAGGGTGTGAGAGGTTTTCATAAGCCCAACCCTAACCTCAGGGGTGAAAGATGGCAAGCAGTCGATAAAAATTGAGAGAAGTTCTTCTATTGGCGCGTTAAACGAGATTTTATGGTTGGAATCTGTCCTTGGCCTATTTTTAATTGCGCGCCGATTATCGGGCGCGCAATTGAGCTATTCAGGGCTGGAAGGCGCCGATAAAGATCGCCGGATCGACCCTGGCATCGTTGAGGCTGACATTCCAATGCATATGCGGCCCGGTCGCACGGCCCGTCGAGCCCACCTTGCCCACCACTGCGCCGCGTACCAGTTGCTGGCCCACCTTCACGTCGATCTTCGACATATGGCAGAACATGCTGATAAAGCCTTGGCCGTGGTCGACGAACACGGTGTTGCCGTTGAAGAAGTAGTTGCCGACCAGAATCACCTTGCCGTTCGCCGGTGTCTTGATTGGCGTGCCGGCCGGTACGGCAAAGTCCAGGCCGGAATGAGGATTGCGCTCTTCACCATTGAAGAAACGGCGCACCCCGAATTTACTCGACAGCGGGCCGTTCACCGGTTTGTCCAGCACCAGGTTGCTCGGCAGGGTCGGGCTGAAACTGCGGTAGGCCTTGAGTTGCACGGCGAGTTCGGCTTCGATGCGCTTGAGCTGCACCGGGTCGGGGTTGACCTGGCTTTTGTTCTTCAAGGTAATGCGCTGTTCCGGGTACTGCTTGTAGCCGACGATAAACGGCAGGTTGCGCCCGCCACTGCTGATGCGTTCATTGCCCGGCTTGACCGTCAGCGGAATGCCGACAATCGCCAGCCAGTTGTCCTGCTCCTTCACGACCAGTACCGGTTTGCCCTGGTACGTGGCTTTCGGCACGGTGGCTGAAGGGCCGAGTTCGACCACGGCAACCCCGCCCGGCACCGGTTTGTTCAGGGTTCGGGTGATATAGCTGTCGGCTTGGGCGTTAACGGTGAGGCACAGCAGCATCAACAGGCTAAATAGACGTGGCATCGATCAATCCAGAAGCGAAAGGGTAACGGGCGTCAGGTGGTTGTCTTCCACCCGCACTTGCAATTGGCCTTCACCGAGGCGTGCGGTCAGGCGCTGGCCTGTTTGGGTTTGTGCCGCGTTGCGGATGGCCTGGCCGCGCTCGTCCAGCAGGATGCTGTAGCCACGGCCCAGGGTCGCCAGGGGGCTGACCACATGCAGCGTCTGCACCTGGCTTTGCAGTTGCAGGCGGCGCGCCTTGAGCCCCTCGCGCATGGCGCGGGGCAGGCGTTCGGCGAGGCTGTCCAGGCGCTGGCGCAGCAGGGCCAATTGGCGGCCAGGGTGTTGGCCGGCGAGACGGGTTTCCAGGCGGATCAAACGTTCGCGACGGGTATTGAGGCTGCGTTCGAAGGCGCGGCGCAGGCGCATGTCCAGGTCATCCAGGCGCTGTGCCTGCTGGCGTAGACGCTCGCCGGGGTGGCGCAGGCGACGGGCCATGCCTTCCAGGCGCAGGCGGTCGTGGGTCAGCCGGTTGCGCATCAGCATCACCAGGCGACGATGCAGGCTTTCGACCTGGCGGACCAGGTTGCTGGCGTCAGGCGCGAGCAGTTCGGCTGCGGCGGAAGGCGTGGGCGCGCGGACGTCAGCCACGAAGTCACTGATGGAGACGTCGGTCTCGTGGCCGACGGCGCTGACGATCGGCGTCACGCAGGCATCAACCGCCCGCGCCACAGCCTCTTCGTTGAAGCACCAGAGGTCTTCCAGCGAACCACCCCCACGAGCCAGGATCAACGCGTCGAAGCCGCGCGCGTCAGCCAGCTTCAAGGCCCGCACAATTTGCGGGATGGCTTCACGGCCCTGCACGGCCGTGGGGATCAGCGTCAATTGCACCTGCGGTGCACGGCGGCGGAACACGCTGATGATGTCGCGGATCACCGCGCCGGTGGGCGAGCTGATAATGCCGATGCGCCGTGGATGGGCCGGCAGCGGCACCTTGCGCTCGGCACTGAACAGACCTTCGGCGCTGAGTTTCTCCTTCAAGGCATCGAAGGCCAGGCGCAGCGCGCCGTCACCCGCCGGCTCCACCGTGTCGAGGATCAGCTGGTAATCGCCACGGCCCTCGAACAACGAGACCTTGCCGCGCACCTTGACCGCCAAGCCGTCTTTCAACGCCTGGCGCACCCGTGCGGCATTGTTGCGAAACAATGCGCAACGCACCTGGGCGCCGCTGTCCTTGAGGGTGAAATACACATGGCCGGAGGCCGGACGGGCGAGGTTGGAGATTTCGCCTTCGACCCAGATATTGGTGAACACGTCTTCCAGCAACACCCGCGCGCGGCCGTTGAGTTGGCTGACAGTCAGGACTTCGCGGTCCAGGCCCAGACGGGCAAAGGGATCTTTAATCATGGGCGGCAGTTTATAGGCATTCGTGCAAGGTTTGACAGAATTGCTCCACCAGCGCGCTCGGCGCCTGGGGGCAGGCCAGCGCCACGGTACTCAGGCAGTCCGGGTCGGCCAGGGGTAAAAAGTGCAGACTGGCCGGGGCGATGTCTTGCATGGACTCTGGTAGCAGGGCAATCCCGAAGCCGGCCTGGATCAACTGCAACTGCGTGGTTTTGCGCGACATCACCCGCGCGGCCTTGGGGAAAAATCCGGCGCGCATGCACAGTTCGGCGGACAGATAACTCAGGCCGCCGCGCTGGGGGTGGGGGATCGAGATAAACGCCTCATCCTTGAGCTGGGCCAGGTCGACGGCCTCGTCATTGCGCGCCAATGGGTGATTCGGCGGTACCGCCAGGAGCAATCGCTCGGTATATAAAGGCACGACGCGCACCCCTTCACGTTGGCGCAACACCGGCAAGCGCAACAGGCCGACGTCCAGGTGACCGTCGGCGATGTCCTCCAGCTGCGCTTCTGAGGACAGTTTGGCGATATCCATCGACACGCCAGGGCAGCGTTCCAGCCAGGTGCTGATGCCTTGCAACAGCGCACCGTTCATCGGCACGGTGCTCGAATGGCTCAGGCGCAGGGTGCCGAGCTGGCCGTTACCGACCTGGGTCGCCAGGTTACTGGCCTTGTGCAGTTCGCCCAGCAGGTTGCGTGCCCGTGGGTAAAAGGCTTCGCCTGCGGCCGTCAGCTTGGGCTGGCGTGCAGTGCGTTCGAACAGTGGGGTTTGCAGCTGGGTTTCCAGTGCCTTGATCTGCCTGCTCAGGGCCGATTGCGCGATGAACAGGCGCTCGGCGGCGGCGCTGAAACTGCCGCTGTCGGCGATCTCGACGAAGTAGCGCAGTTGGCGAGTGGAAATCACATGTCATGCCTTTTCGAGATGGGTGAGTGGCTTTGAAGATATTAGTCGCAACCCTCGCGGATGGCTAAAGTGATAGCCATCTCTTTCAAGGAATAACCCATGGGCCCGATTGAGCTGATGAGTCAGTGGTCGTTTGGCGGCGTTGATTGGCTGGTGATCGGCCTGGGTACCGCGGTGGCCTATATCGTGTTTGGCATTGCCGGCTTCGGTACGGCACTGGTGGCGGGGCCGATCCTGATTGTGTTTATGCCACTGTCGAAGATCATTCCGTTGCTGGTGCTACTGGATTTTGTCGCGGCGTTCGGCAACCTCCTGCAATCGCGACGGGAGGTGAACAAACCGGAGTTATTGCGACTGCTGCCGTGCATGGCGATTGGCTGCACCCTGGGCGTGGTGTTTCTGCTCAACCTGCATTCCGATCTGTTGTTGCTGTTGATGGGGCTGTTTATCAGCGCCTACGCGATCTACAGCCTGGCGGTGAAAGCCCGGCCGGCGCAGCTGGCGGCGGGGTGGTCGATACCCATGGGCACGGTCGGCGGTCTGTTTGGCGCGCTGTTCGGCAGTGGCGGCTTTTTATATGCGATCTACCTGAACAGTCGTTTACCCAAGGACGCGGCCCGTGCCACTCAGAGCGCGCTGATCAGTTGCAGCACGGTGGTGCGCCTGAGCCTGTTCCTGATTGCTGGGGTGTACGCCGACTTGCCGCTGTTGATGTTGGCGTTGTGCCTGCTGCCGGCGATGGTCCTGGGGCTGTGGTGCGGGCGTCGGCTGACGATGCGTATGTCGCGCGAGGCGTTTGTGCGGTTGGTGACCTGGCTGGTGCTGGCCAGTGGGATTGCTTTGATTGGACGGTATTTGAGTACTTGACCTGATTTCTTCAGGGATTAAGCTGCCGTCCTCCCGGGCGTCATCGCGGGCAAGCCCGGCTCCCACAGTTGAGTGCATTCCAATGTGGGAGCCGGGCTTGCCCGCGATGACGCCAGAAGCCACACCGCAGGACTCTCATGAACTCCCAAAGCATCCTTGTCCCGAAAATCTCCACCTTGCCGGTCCACGAACCGCGCGCACGGGCGATCGTGCGCTGGCTGGTGCGCAAGAACATCGTCAAGGAAGAGCTGACCACTTGCGGGCGCACCGGCAACCGCATGGCCTATGCCTTGGCCGACGGCGCCCGCGCGGTGGTGTTGCATCCCGAGGCGCTGCCGTTCAACGAGCCGGTCAATGGGTTGGAAATCATCTATAAGCGCTGCATCTATACCCCCGCCAAGGGGTTTCTCGAAGAGGCCGGTTGCCCGGAATGCCTCAAGGAAGTCGGCGAGGCGCTCTTCGAAAGCCTGGAAGACTGGATGCCTGGCCACACCGACAACTTCACCTGTCCGTTGTGTGGGCATGAAGATGACATCAATGGCTTTTTATTCCTCCAGGAATGTGGGTTTTCCAACCTCGGGTTCATCTTCAACAACTGGGCGGAGGCGGGGTTCAAGCAGAGCTTTATCGATGAATTCGCCGACTGGTTGGATCAGAAGATGAGTTGGGTCAAAGTCGAGTTATAGCCCTTCTATCACTATTCCCAAATATGTCAGAGTTTTACATTGAGACCTGGGGGGTGTCTGAGTATAATGGCGCGCTTCCATTTTCCCGCTCGGGAGCCCCCGCGATGCTGCGTATCAGCCAAGAAGCTCTGACATTCGACGACATTCTCCTAGTGCCCGGTTATTCCGAGGTACTTCCTAACGAAGTCAGTCTCAAGACCCGCCTAACCCGTGGCATCGAGCTGAATATTCCCCTGGTTTCCGCTGCCATGGACACCGTCACTGAAGCCCGTCTGGCCATTGCCATGGCTCAGGAAGGCGGCATCGGCATCATCCACAAGAACATGACCATCGAGCAGCAAGCTGCCGAAGTGCGCAAGGTCAAGCGTTACGAAGCCGGTGTGGTGAAAGATCCAATCACCATCGAAGCCGACGCCACCGTGCGCGACCTGTTCGACCTGACCCGCCTGCACAACATCTCCGGCGTTCCGGTGCTGCATGATGGCGACCTGGTCGGCATCGTCACCTCCCGTGACGTGCGTTTCGAGAACCGTCTTGAAGTCACCGTCCGCGAAGTGATGACGCCCAAAGAGCGTCTGGTCACGGTCAAGGAAGGCGCCGACAAGAACGATGTGCGCGAACTGCTGCACAAGCACCGCATCGAGCGCGTGCTGATTGTCGACGACAAATTCGCCCTCAAAGGCATGATGACCGTCAACGACATCGAAAAAGCCAAGGCTTACCCGCTGGCCAGCAAGGACGACCAAGGTCGCCTGCGCGTTGGCGCTGCGGTCGGTACCGGTAAAGACACCGGCGACCGTGTAGCGGCCCTGGTTGCGGCCGGTGTTGACGTGGTGGTGGTCGACACTGCCCACGGTCACTCCAAAGGCGTGATCGACCGCGTTCGTTGGGTCAAGCAGAACTTCCCTGAAGTGCAGGTGATCGGCGGCAACATCGCCACCGGCGCTGCCGCCAAGGCCTTGGCCGAAGCGGGCGCGGATGCCGTCAAGGTCGGTATCGGCCCTGGTTCGATCTGCACCACGCGTATCGTCGCCGGTGTGGGCGTGCCGCAAATCAGCGCCATCGCCAACGTCGCTGCAGCCCTTGAAGGTACTGGCGTTCCATTGATCGCCGACGGCGGCATCCGTTTCTCCGGTGACCTGTCCAAGGCCATCGTTGCCGGTGCTTCCTGCGTGATGATGGGCTCGATGTTCGCCGGTACCGAAGAAGCGCCAGGTGAGATCGAACTGTTCCAGGGCCGTTCGTACAAGGCTTACCGTGGCATGGGTTCGCTGGGCGCCATGTCCCAGGCGCAAGGTTCTTCCGATCGTTACTTCCAGGATTCCTCGGCAGGCGCCGAGAAGCTTGTACCGGAAGGCATCGAAGGCCGTGTTCCCTACAAGGGCACCCTGAGCGCCATCATCCATCAACTGATGGGCGGCCTGCGCTCCTCGATGGGCTACACCGGTAGCGCCAACATCGAAGAAATGCGCACCAAGCCTGAGTTCGTGCGGATCACCGGTGCCGGCATGGCCGAATCCCACGTCCACGACGTGCAGATCACCAAGGAAGCGCCAAACTACCGCGTAGGTTGATGCTTCCAGCAAATAGTTAAGTAACCGGGGCTGTCTTATTCAGCCCCGAGTTGTTTCTGATTCATTAGACGAGACTGATCTCATGGCCCTCGACATTCACGCCCACCGTATCCTGATCCTCGATTTCGGTTCCCAGTACACCCAACTGATCGCCCGCCGCGTGCGTGAAATCGGTGTGTACTGTGAACTGCATCCGTTCGACATGGATGACGAAGCGATTCGCGAATTCGCACCGAAAGGCGTCATCCTCGCCGGTGGCCCCGAGTCCGTGCACGAAGCCAACAGCCCGCGCTGCCCACAAGCCGTATTCGACCTGGGCGTGCCCGTGTTCGGTATCTGCTATGGCATGCAGACCATGGCCGAGCAACTGGGTGGCAAGGTTGAAGGTTCCGAGTTGCGTGAGTTCGGTTACGCCCGTGTCGACGTGGTCGGCAAGAGCCGACTGCTGGACGGCATTGAAGACCACATCGACGCCGACGGCCTGTTCGGCCTCGACGTATGGATGAGCCACGGTGACAAGGTCACCAAGATGCCGCAGGACTTCCACATCCTGGCGAGCACCCCAAGTTGCCCGATCGCTGGCATGTTCAGTGACGAGCGTCGTTACTACGGCGTGCAGTTCCACCCGGAAGTGACCCACACCAAGCAAGGCGGCCGCATCCTGTCGCGCTTCATCCTCGACATCTGCGAGTGTGAAGCCCTGTGGACACCGTCGAAAATCGCTGAAGACGCCATCGCCCAGGTGCGCGCCCAGGTCGGCACCGACAACGTCCTGCTGGGCTTGTCCGGCGGCGTTGACTCTTCCGTGGTTGCCGCGTTGCTGCACAAGGCCATCGGTGACCAACTGACCTGCGTGTTTGTCGACAACGGCCTGCTGCGCCTGCACGAAGGTGAGCAAGTGATGGCCATGTTCGCTGAGAACATGGGTGTCAAGGTGATCCGCGCCAACGCTGAAGATCAATTCTTGAACAACCTGGCCGGCGAGTCCGACCCGGAGAAGAAGCGCAAGATCATCGGTCGCACCTTCATCGACGTATTCGATGCCCAGTCCAACAAACTGGACAACATCAAGTACCTCGCCCAGGGCACCATCTACCCCGACGTGATCGAATCGGCCGGCGCCAAGAGCGGCAAGGCCCACGTGATCAAGTCCCACCACAACGTGGGTGGCCTGCCTGAGGAAATGAACCTCAAGCTGGTAGAACCGCTGCGTGAACTGTTCAAGGACGAAGTCCGCCGCCTCGGTCTGGAACTGGGCCTGCCGTACGACATGGTCTACCGCCACCCATTCCCAGGCCCGGGCCTGGGCGTGCGGATCCTCGGTGAAGTGAAGAAGGAATACGCCGACCTGCTGCGTCGCGCCGACCACATCTTCATCGAAGAACTGCGCAAGGCCGACTGGTACCACAAGGTCAGCCAGGCGTTCGTGGTGTTCCAGCCGGTGAAATCGGTTGGCGTGGTTGGCGACGGCCGTCGTTACGCATGGGTCGTGGCCCTGCGTGCCGTGGAAACCATCGACTTCATGACCGCCCGTTGGGCACACCTGCCGTATGAACTGCTGGAAACTGTCAGCGGCCGTATCATCAATGAGATCGAAGGCATCTCGCGCGTGACGTATGACGTGTCGAGCAAGCCGCCGGCGACGATTGAGTGGGAATGATCCTGCGGTAGCAGGTGAGCGCTGAATAACAAAACCCCGGCCATGTCCGGGGTTTTGTGTTTCTGGTATTTGTTTACCGTCGCGCAATATCCGAAAAGTAAAACTTATCCAGCGTATGCCGCGATTCGGTGTACTCGAACTGGCGCCCATCCTGCAAAAACGTCTGGTTACTCACCACGATCACATGGCTCTGGCCGTCGAGGTCGAGGTGCGCCTGGTCGTCTTTGCTGCGGGGCAGGGCTTCGATGGTGCGTTGCGCGTAGCTGATCTGCAACTGCAGCGTCTGCTCGATGAACGCGTAGATCGACTGCTCGGCGATGTCGCGGTCCAGGCCGGGAATCAGGTCGGCGACAAAGTGGTTGATGTCGAGGATCACCCGTTTGCCGCCGATGCGCCGGACGCGCTTGATCCGAGTGATCAGGGTGCCGGGTTCGGCTTCGATGTGTTGTTGCAATGAGCCTTCCAGTGGGAACTGGGTGAACTCGACCACTTCGGTGCGTACGTCGTCGCCCAGGTCGGCGTGGGTTTCGTGGAAGCTGACGATGCCACCCAATTGGAACTCGATGGGGTTGGGCGACAACACGAAAGTGCCCTTGCCGTGGATTTTTTGCGCGAACCCACGCTCCTGCAACTGCTCGATGGCCCGACGTACGGTGCCACGGCTGGCCTGGTAGGCATCCATCAATTCGGTTTCGGAGGGAAGACGGGTGCCACGTTGCAGGCGTTCAGTGGTGATGTTGGCAAGCAGATCGGTATAGATCTGGTTGTATTTGCTCATGGGGATGGCTCTGTGCCGGGTTTGCGTTCAAGGCAGGAACCTTAGTGGCAAGGGGGGTGTTTGTCCATTGGGCCCTTGGATATCTGTGGCGCGTGACGGTGTAGAGCCCATAAAAAAACAAACAAAATGTAACTCGTACAGACGAGTTGTTGCTTTAACTCGTCTGTACGAGTACGTTTGCTCTCGGCGTGCTGCCAATGACTGCCCCCAAATAAAAAAATCAAAGTGGAAACCAAGCATGAGCCACGACTATTCGAACATTGCCCGCGAGATTCTCGAGAACCTCGGGGGCAGCGACAACCTTGAGCAAGCTGCCCACTGCGTGACTCGCCTGCGCCTGGCGCTCAAGGATCCGAGCCGGGTCAAGAGCAGCGCCTTGAACCAGGTTGACCTCGTCAAGGGCTCGTTTTTCACCGGGGGCCTGTTCCAGGTGGTGATCGGCCCCGGCGAAGTGGAAAAAGTCTATGCCGCGCTGCGGGAACAGACCGGCCTCGCCGCCGCCACCATCGCCGACGTCAAGAAAAAGGGCGCCGACAAGACCAATGCCATGCAGCGCCTGGTGCGGGTGTTCTCCGATGTGTTCATGCCGATCCTGCCTGCGCTGATCATTGCCGGCCTGTTGATGGGCGTGAACAACCTGATGGGCGCCAAGGGCATGTTCATCGAGGGCAAGACGCTGCTGGAGGCCTATCCGAACCTGGATGGCCTGTGGAGCCTGATCAACCTGATGGCCAACACCTCGTTCGTGTTCTTGCCGGCGCTGGTGGGCTGGTCGGCGGCCAAGCGCTTTGGCGGCAGTGAAATCCTCGGCATCGTGCTCGGCCTGATGCTGGTGCACCCGGACCTGCTCAACGCCTGGAACTATGGCAAGGCGGTCGCCGGGCTGGATGGCCAGAGCCTGCCGTACTTCGATATTTTCGGTTGGTTCAAGATCGAGAAAGTGGGTTACCAGGGGCAGATCCTGCCTATCCTGATGGCGGCCTATGTGATGAGCGTCATCGAGAAATGGCTGCGGGCGCGGGTGCCGAATGCGATTCAACTGCTCGTCGTACCGATCACCACCATCGTCGTTACCGGTGTGCTGGCCCTGGCAATCATTGGCCCGGTCACCCGTCACCTGGGCATCCTGATTACCGAAGGCGTGGTCACCCTCTTTGACCTGGCGCCGATGCTGGGCGGGGCGATTTTCGGCCTGCTGTATGCACCGCTGGTGATCACCGGCATGCACCATATGTTCCTCGCCGTGGACCTGCAATTGATCTCCACCCAGGGCGGCACCTTTATCTGGCCGATGATCGTCATGTCCAACCTGGCCCAGGGCAGCGCCGCGCTCGCGGTGTTCTATATGACCCGTAATGCGCGGGACAAAAGCATGGCCTCGACCTCAGCGGTTTCCGCCTACTTCGGCATTACAGAGCCTGCGATGTTCGGCGTGAACCTGCGCTTCAAATTCCCGTTTTATGCCGCGCTTCTGGGTTCGGCGCTGGGCAGCATCTTCCTGTCGTTGAACAAGGTCCAGGCCTCGGCCATCGGGGTCGGCGGCCTGCCTGGGTTTATCTCGATCGTGCCGAGCGCCATTCCGATGTTTGTGATCGGGATGGTCATCGCGATGGTCGTGCCGTTTGTTTTGACCTGCGCGTTGAGCATGAAGATCGTGCGGCCTGGATACAGGGTTGCCTGATCTAGCGCTATCGGGGGCAAGCCCCTCCGCATTTTGAATGTGGGAGCGGGCTTGCCCTCCGATGAGGCCCGAGAGGCCTGCAAAAAACTCTACTGAAGGAACCCACCATGCAAGACTGGCAACACTCGGTGATCTACCAGATCTACCCCAAAAGCTTCCACAGCCACGCGGGTAACGCCACCGGTGACCTGCTGGGTATCGTGGATAAACTCGATTACCTCAAGTGGCTGGGGGTCGACTGCCTGTGGATCACCCCGTTCCTGCGTTCACCGCAGCGCGACAACGGCTACGACATCAGCGACTACTACGCCATCGATCCCAGCTACGGGACCATGGCCGACTGCGACCTGCTGATCAGCGAAGCAGCCCAGCGCGGCATCAAGCTGATGCTCGACATCGTGGTCAATCACACCTCCATCGAGCATGAGTGGTTCCAGCAGGCACGCAGCAGCCTCGACAACCCGTACCGTGACTTCTATATCTGGCGCGACCAGCCGAACAACTGGGAATCCAAGTTCGGTGGCTCAGCCTGGGAATACGAAGCGCAAACCGGCCAGTACTTCCTGCACCTGTTCGATCACACCCAGGCCGACCTCAACTGGGACAACCCCAAGGTGCGCGCCGAGGTGTTCAAGCTGATGCGCTTCTGGCGCGACAAGGGTGTGGGCGGTTTCCGCCTGGACGTGATCAACCTGATCTCCAAGCCCGCCGATTTCCCCGAAGACAACAGCGATGGCCGTCGCTTCTACACCGACGGCCCGAACGTGCATGCATACCTGCAGGAAATGCACCGCGAAGTCTTCGAGGGCCATGACCTGATCAACGTCGGCGAGATGTCGTCCACCAGCCTGGAACACTGCATCCGCTATTCGCGGCCGGAGTCCAAAGAGCTGTCGATGACCTTCAACTTTCATCACCTGAAAGTCGATTACCCGAACTTGCAGAAGTGGGTGCGCGCCGACTTTGATTTCCTGCAGCTCAAGCAGATCCTCTCTGATTGGCAACTCGGCATGCAGGCGGGTGGCGGCTGGAACGCACTGTTTTGGTGTAACCACGACCAGCCTCGAGTGGTCTCGCGATTTGGCGATGACGGCGAACACCGGGTGGTCTCGGCCAAGATGCTCGCCACGGCGTTGCACTTCCTCCAGGGCACGCCCTTTGTGTACCAGGGCGAAGAGCTGGGCATGACCAACCCGGGGTTCGACAAGATCGAGCAATACCGTGATGTCGAGACCTTGAACATCTTCCGCCTCAAGCGCGATGCGGGGGAGTCCGAGGCGTCGAGCATGGCGGCGATCATGCAGAAGTCCCGCGATAACGGGCGCACGCCCATGCAGTGGAACAACCAGGCGAATGCCGGTTTCAGCACGGGCGAGCCGTGGATCGGTATCCCGGCCAATGCGGCGCAGATCAATGTCGAGCAGCAACTGGATGACCCGGACTCGGTGCTGCATCACTACCGCGCGCTGATCGCCTTGCGTCGCCATGAACCGCTGATTCAGGAGGGCGTTTACCGCCCGTTGCTGCAAGACCACCTTCAGGTCTGGGCATACCTGCGCGAAGGTCATGGCGAGCGGTTGCTGGTGCTGAACAACTTCTACGGCCAGCCGTGCGAGATCCAACTGCCCGGCAACGTGATCAGTGGGGGCACCGAGCAACGCCTGCTGATCAGCAACTACCCCGATTGCCCGATGCGTACCCGCACAGTCGTGCTGCGCCCCTACGAATCCTTTGTGCTGCACCTCAAGGACTGAGACCCGTTGTAAACCCCGTGTGGGAGCGCGGGGACGCGTTAAAAACATAATAAAAATATCGGAGCGCTTAATGAAAACAACAATAAAGCTGGGCCTAGTAGCATCGTGCCTGAGCCTGCCATTCGGCGCGCAGGCCCTGGAATTTGCCGGTTACCTGCGCAGTGGCGTGGGCACTTCAACCGGCAGTGGCAAGCAGCAGTGTTTCCAACTGCCGGGCGCGCAAACCAAATACCGCTTGGGCAACGAATGCGAGCAGTACGCCGAACTGGAATTGCGCCAGGACCTGCTGACCCTCGACGATGGTTCGGTGCTCAGCGTCGACGCCATGGCCTCCCTGTACAACCAATACGACCGCGCCCTTAAATTCCAGGGTGAAAACAACGGCTCGGCGCGCATGCCGCAGATGTATGCGCAATGGTCGAACCTGCCCGGTCTCAACGGCGGGTCGCTGTGGGCCGGGCGGCGTTACTACAAGCGTAACGACATCCATATTTCCGATTTCTACTACTGGAACCAGAGCGCCACTGGCGGCGGTATCGAGGACGTGCTGATTGGCGACTTGAAATACAGCTACGCCCTCTCGCGCAAAGACAACCTGTACCAGAAGGAATACGCCACACGTCACGATTTCAACGTTGCGGGCTTCAAGACCAACCCCGGTGGCGAGCTGGAGCTGGGCTTGAGCTACATCGAAAAGGCCGGCGGGCGCGATACCAACAGCGGTTGGGCGATCACGGCGCAGCACGTACAAAAGGCTTTCCTGGGCGGCAAGAACAAATTCGCCCTGCAGTACGGCGAAGGTCCTGGCACCGGCCTGGGCTACACCGGCAATACCCGCTTGGACAACAGCAGCAAAAGCTATCGCGCCGTCGAGTTTTTCGACTGGCAGGTGACCCCGCGTTTCGGCGGGCAGATCGAGGCGGTGTACCAGAAAGACATCCGCCCCGGCAGCCAGGACCAGACCTGGATGTCCGTCGGCGTGCGCCCGGCCTATGCGATCAGCGAGCAGTTCAAGCTGGTCACCGAACTTGGTCATGATCAGGTCGATGCCAGCGGTGGCACGCGCAAGCTGAGCAAGTTCACCTTCGCCCCGACCTGGTCGCCCAAAGGCCCGGATTTCTGGGCGCGGCCGGAGGTGCGTTTGTATTACACCTATGCCAGTTGGAACGACGCGGCCAAGCGTGCGGCGAATGAACTGGCGGCGGGTTCGGCGTTGTCCGACACCGGCGCCTACGGCACTGCGCGGCATGGCTCGAACGTCGGCGTGCAAGTCGAATACTGGTGGAAATGAGCCTTCGGGTGCACAGGGAATAAATGTGGGAGGGGGCTAGCCCCCGATAGCGGTGTTTCAGATAGGCATTTATTGGCTGGTACACCGTCATCGGGAGCAAGCCCCCGCCCACACGGATATCTACAGAACAAAACAGCAGGTGAAGTCATGACCGCAACTCAACCCCTGGAATTGCTGGCGCCCGTGTCGGGTGTGCTGCTGGCGCTGGATAAGGTGCCCGACCCTGTATTCTCCAGCCGCCTGATTGGCGACGGCCTGTGTATCGACCCCACCTCGCAGATCCTCTGCGCGCCACTGGCCGGGGTGATCAGCAATATCCAGGACAGTGGGCATGCGGTCAGCATCACCGATGACAATGGCGTCCAGGTGCTGATGCACATCGGCCTGGACACCGTGAACCTGGCAGGCAAGGGATTTACCCGATTGGTCGAGGAAGGCCAGCGGGTGGAGGCCGGGCAACCGCTGATCGAATTCGATGCCGACTACGTGGCGCTCAACGCCCGTAGCCTGCTGACCTTGATGCTGGTGGTCAGTGGCGAGCCGTTTAGCGTGTTGGCAACCGATCTTGTGGAGGTCGGCCAACCGCTGTTGCAGTTATCCCCAGGTGAAACCGTTGACGCAGTGGACGAAGAGGAGGGCGATGCGCTGTTCTCCAAGCCGTTGACCTTGCCCAATGCCAATGGTTTGCACGCCCGCCCGGCGGCGGTGTTCGCCCAGGCGGCGAAAGGTTTCAACGCAAGCATCTATCTGCACAAGCAAACCCAGAGCGCCAACGCCAAATCGCTGGTGGCGATCATGGCGTTGCAAACCGTGCACGGCGACACCTTGCAGGTGAGTGCGGCGGGTGAGGATGCCGCAGCGGCGATCACTGCGCTGGTGGCCTTGTTGTCTGAAGGCTGTGGCGAGGGGGTGGCGAGCGTGGCTGAAGCGGTCGTTACGCCACCCTCGGCGACCTTGCTGCGAGGCGTGTGCGCATCGCCGGGTTCGGCGTTTGGTCAGGTCGTTCAAGTGACTGAGCCTGAGCTGAGCATCCCTGAACAAGGTACGGGTGAAACCACTGAACGTGCCGCTTTGGCGCGTGGCCTGCTGGCTGCCACCGAGGCATTGCAGGCTTTTCGGGATAAGGCCGCCGGCAGCGCCCAGGCAGAGATTTTCCGCGCCCATCAGGAATTGCTCGAAGACCCGACCTTGCTGGAGCACGCCCATAGCCTGCTGGCTGAAGGCAAGAGCGCCGCCTTTGCCTGGAACAGTGCCACGCTCGCGACCGTCAAGCTATTTCAGGGGCTGGGCAATGCGCTGATCGCCGAGCGTGCGGCAGATCTGGCGGATGTTGGCCAGCGCGTGCTGAAACTGATCCTGGGCATTCAGGACAACGCCTGGGACTTGCCGGAGCGCGCAATCCTGATCGCTGAGCAATTGACCCCTTCGCAGACTGCCAGCCTGGATACACGCAAAGTGCTGGGTTTTGTCACCGTCGGCGGAGGCGCGACCAGCCACGTCGCGATCCTCGCCCGCGCCCTTGGCCTGCCGGCCATTTGCGGTGTTTCGGCCCAGGTACTGGGGTTGGCCAACGGCAAGCAGGTGTTGCTCGACGCCGACAAAGGCGAACTGCACTTGGACCCGGACCTGGCCGAAATCGAACAATTGGAAGCCGCCCGCAAGCAGCAGGTGCTTCGCCATCAACGCGATGTGGCGCAGGCGTCGTTGCCCGCCACTACCCGAGACGGTCATCGCGTCGAAGTCACCGCCAACGTGGCCTCGTTGCAGGAAGTGGAGCAATCCCTGACCCTTGGCGGCGAAGGCGTCGGCCTGTTGCGTTCGGAGTTCCTCTACCTGGACCGCAACCGTGCGCCGGGCCCTGACGAACAAGCAGCCACCTACACGGCCATCGCCCGTGCCCTGGGCGCCGAGCGCAACCTGGTGGTGCGCACCTTGGACGTCGGTGGCGACAAACCCTTGGCTTATGTGCCGATGGATGCCGAAACCAACCCGTTCCTCGGGCTGCGCGGCATCCGCCTGTGCCTGGAGCGTCCTGAGCTGCTGCGCGAACAGTTCCGTGCGATCCTCGCCAGTGCCGGTTTTGCACGCCTGCATATCATGCTGCCGATGGTCAGCCTGCTCTCCGAGTTGCACCTGGCGCGCAAGATGCTCGAAGAAGAAGCGCTGGCCCTGGGGCTCACCGAGCTACCGAAGCTGGGCATCATGATCGAGGTGCCGTCTGCGGCGTTGATGGCGGATGTGTTTGCGCCCCATGTGGATTTCTTTTCGATCGGCACCAATGACCTGACCCAATACACCCTGGCCATGGACCGCGACCACCCGCGGCTGGCCGGCCAGGCCGACAGCTTTCACCCGGCGGTGCTGCGCCTGATCGCGACCACAGTCAAGGCCGCCCATGCCCACGGCAAATGGGTGGGCGTGTGCGGGGCGTTGGCGTCCGAAGCCTTGGCCGTGCCGGTATTGATCGGGCTGGGGGTGGATGAGTTGTCTGTCAGTGTGCCGCTGATCCCGACCATCAAGGCCACCGTACGCGAGCTGGACCTGGCGGACTGTCAGATCATCGCCCGCCAGGTACTGGGCCTGGAAGAGGCCGCCCAAGTGCGCGAGGCCTTGCGCCTGTATCACGCGGCCACCGTTGAAACCTCACCTGTCGTGGAGCACTGAGCATGTTCGAGAAATTGCAGCGGGCGTTCTGGAAAGCCCTGACCCCGGATTTGATTGCCGAGACGGTAGCGCCGTCGACACCGAGTCTGTTGTCGGCCGATGTGCTGGATGCGCTCGGTGGTGCGGATAATCTCAAGACGCAACAGCGCGTGGCGTTGACGCGGGTGCGCGTGCAACTGCAGGACGAGGCGCGGGTGGATGTGGCGGCGTTAAAGGCGGCTGGAGTGCCTGGCGTGATGGTGTTGGCGGGAGGCACGGTGCATCTGCTCACCGGCCTCCAGGGCCAGTAGCGAACGAGCGGTGGGAGTGCCGGTAGCAGGGGGCGGTCAGCTTGTCTGTGGCTGATCCAGCCTCATCGGGAGCACGCTCCCTCCCACATGGGGCTGGATGATCGGGTTTACAGCTGCGGGTTCTCTTCCGGCGGCTTGGTCTTGTTCACCCCAGGTACATGCAGGTTGCCTTCGACCACCTGATTACCTTCCAGCTGTGGCTGAGTCACCCAGGTGAGGATGTCGTAGTAGCGCCGGATGTTCGCCACGAAGTGCACCGGCTCGCCGCCACGGGCATAGCCGTAGCGGGTCTTGCTGTACCACTGCTTCTGCGACAGGCGCGGCAGCATCTTCTTCACGTCCAGCCACTTGTTCGGGTTCAGGCCGTCCTTCTGCGCCAGTTTGCGCGCGTCGTCCAGATGCCCGGTGCCCACGTTGTAAGCGGCCAGGGCAAACCAGGTACGGTCCGGCTCGGCGATATCATCGTCAAGCTCATCCTTGATCTTGGCCAGGTACTTGGCGCCGCCCATGATGCTTTGCTTGGCGTCCAGGCGGTTGGACACGCCCATGGCCTGGGCGGTGTTCTGGGTCAGCATCATCAGCCCGCGCACGCCGGTCTTGGAGGTGACCGCCGGTTGCCAGAGTGACTCCTGATAGCCGATGGCCGCCAACAGGCGCCAGTCGACCTTTTCTTCCTTGGCGTAGGCCTTGAAGTGTTTCTCGTACTTGGGCAAGCGCTGCTGCAAGTGCTGGGCAAACGTATAGGCGCCCATGTAGCCGAGCACATCGACGTGCCCGTAGTAGCGATCTTTGAGGCGCTGCAAGGTGCCGTTCTTGCCGACCTTGTCGAGGTAGCTGTTGACCTCGTTGAGCAGGCTGTTGTCTTCGCCGGCGGCCACGGCCCAGCTCTGGTGGCTGGCATCGCCGAGGTCGAATGCCACGCGCACGTTGGGGAAGTACACCTGGTTCATCGCCACTTCGTTGGAGTCCACCAGGGTCAGGTCGATCTGGCCTTCGTCGACCATGCGCAACAGGTCGACTACTTCAACGGCGTCGGACTCTTCGTATTCGATGGCAGGATTCTGTTTTTTCAGCTCCGCCAGTTGTTCGGCGTGGGTGCTGCCCTTGAGCACCATGATCTTCTTGCCCACCAGGTCCGCCGCGTTGGTGGGGCGTGATTGGCCGTTGCGATAGATGATCTGCGGGGTCACTTCCAGGTACGGGTGGGAAAAGCGTACCTGCTTCAGGCGCTGCTCGCTGCTGACCAGGCCGGCGGCAGCCAGGACCGGGCCGTTGGGTTTGCCCAGCTGGCCGAACAGGTCGTCGAGGTTGTCAGCGGTTTCGATTTCCAGCTTCACCCCCAGGTCGTCGGCAAAACGCTTGACCAGTTCGTATTCGAAACCGGTTTCACCGTTGCGGTCCTGGAAATACGTGGCCGGGCTGTTTCGGGTAATCACCCGCAATACGCCATCCTCCTTGATTCGCTCGAGCGTGCTGGGTTTATCAACACAGGCGCTGAGCATCAGGAAGAGTCCGGTTGCGATGAGCCATTTGGCGCACCGCGGGCGCAAAGCAGTAGGGGAGAACATCTGCGCAGTATACGCAAACGGCCCACGGCGCCATATCTCGACAGCGTGGGACTTGTCTGCTAGCGCCGGCAAAACTGTGCTGCAACCCGCAGAAACGTGGCTTGGCGAGTGATTGTGACGGTTAAAATAACTGCGCGGAATGCCACGGATAGCGCGCGGATAGCGTGCAATCGGTGCCAACTGACGTTCGGCAGCAGCCACCAGTAGCGTTTCGGGTGCCGTTGGCGGCGGTTTACGCTAGAATGCACGGCCTCAAAGCACACCCCCTTCCCGAGGCTGTCCCGAAGATGTTGATCCTGCGCGGCGCTCCTGCCCTTTCTGCCTTTCGCCACAGCAAACTCCTTGAGCAACTGAGCCAGAAGGTTCCAGCTGTTACAGGCCTGTATGCTGAATTTGCTCACTTCGCCGACGTTACCGGCGTCTTGACCGCCGACGAACAGCAAGTGCTGGCACGCCTTCTGAAGTACGGCCCAAGCGTTCCCGTTCAAGAGCCGACCGGCCGCTTGTTCCTGGTTCTGCCACGGTTCGGCACCATCTCGCCCTGGTCGAGCAAGGCCAGTGATATCGCCCGCAACTGCGGCCTTACGAGCATCCAGCGCCTGGAACGCGGGATTGCCTTCTATGTCGCCGGGCAGTTCAGCGAGACCGAAGCCGAGCTTATCGCCAGCAGCCTGCACGACCGCATGACCCAGATCATCGTCAGCCAGCTGGAACAGGCTGCCGGCCTGTTCAGCCACGCCGAGCCCAAGCCGCTGACCGCGATTGACGTGCTTGGCGGCGGTCGCGCCGCCCTCGAGAAGGCCAACACCGAACTGGGCCTGGCCCTGGCCGAAGACGAGATCGACTATCTGGTCAACGCTTTCAACGGCTTGAAGCGCAACCCGCACGACATCGAACTGATGATGTTCGCCCAGGCCAACTCCGAGCACTGCCGTCACAAGATCTTCAACGCCAGTTGGGACATCGACGGCGAAAGCCAGGAAAAAAGCCTGTTCGGCATGATCAAGAACACCTACGTGATGCACAGCGAAGGCGTTCTGTCGGCTTATAAGGACAACGCCTCGGTCATCGTCGGCAGCGTCGCCGGCCGATTCTTCCCGGACCCTGAGACCCGCCAGTACGGCGCGGTGCAGGAGCCGGTGCACATCCTGATGAAAGTCGAGACTCACAACCACCCGACCGCGATTGCCCCGTTCCCGGGCGCAGCCACCGGTTCCGGCGGCGAGATCCGCGACGAAGGCGCCACCGGTCGTGGCGCCAAGCCAAAGGCCGGCCTCACCGGCTTTACCGTGTCCAACCTGCAGATCCCAGGCTTCGAACAGCCGTGGGAAGTGCCATACGGCAAGCCGGAGCGCATCGTTACCGCGCTGGACATCATGATCGAAGGCCCGCTGGGCGGCGCCGCGTTCAACAACGAATTCGGGCGCCCGGCACTGACCGGCTACTTCCGGACCTTCGAGCAATCCATCACCACCCTGCGTGGCGATGAAGTGCGCGGCTACCACAAGCCGATCATGTTGGCCGGCGGCATGGGCAACATCCGTGAAGAACACGTCAAGAAAGGCGAAATCCTGGTCGGCTCCAAGCTGATCGTCCTCGGCGGCCCGGCGATGCTGATCGGCCTGGGTGGCGGTGCTGCCTCCTCCATGGCCACCGGTACCAGCTCGGCAGACCTCGACTTCGCTTCCGTACAGCGCGAAAACCCAGAGATGGAGCGTCGCTGCCAGGAAGTCATCGACCGTTGCTGGCAGTTGGGTGACAAGAACCCGATCAGCTTCATCCACGACGTCGGTGCCGGTGGTTTGTCCAACGCCTTCCCCGAACTGGTCAACGATGGCGACCGCGGTGGCCGTTTCGAACTGCGCAATATTCCAAACGACGAGCCGGGCATGGCCCCGCACGAAATCTGGAGCAACGAGTCCCAGGAACGCTACGTACTGGCCGTCGGCCCTGAAGACTTTGCGCGCTTCCAGGCCATCTGCGAACGCGAGCGCTGCCCGTTTGCCGTGGTCGGCGAAGCCACTGCCGAGCCGCAACTGACGGTCACCGACAGCCACTTCGGCAACAGCCCGGTGGACATGCCGCTCGAAGTGCTGCTGGGCAAGGCCCCGCGCATGCACCGTTCGGCCGTACGTGAAGCCGAGCTGGGCGATGATTTCGACCCGAGCACGCTGGACCTGGCCGACAGCATCGAACGTGTGCTGCACCACCCGGCCGTGGCGAGCAAAAGCTTCCTGATCACCATTGGCGACCGCACCATCACTGGCCTGGTGGCCCGTGACCAGATGGTCGGCCCATGGCAAGTGCCGGTGGCTGACGTTGCCGTCACCGCCACCAGCTTCGACGTCTACACCGGTGAAGCCATGGCGATGGGCGAGCGCACGCCGCTGGCCCTGCTGGATGCTCCGGCGTCGGGACGCATGGCCATTGGTGAAACCCTCACCAACATCGCGGCGTCGCGCATCGGCAAACTGTCCGACATCAAGTTGTCGGCCAACTGGATGTCCGCTGCCGGCCACCCCGGTGAAGACGCGCGCCTGTACGACACCGTCAAGGCGGTCGGCATGGAGCTGTGCCCGGAACTGGGGATCACCATTCCGGTGGGCAAGGACTCCATGTCCATGGCCACCCGTTGGAACGAAGACGGCACCGACAAGAGCGTCACTTCGCCGCTGTCGCTGATCGTCACCGGTTTCGCACCGGTCACCGACATCCGCCAGACCCTGACCCCGCAACTGCGCATGGACAAGGGCACCACCGACCTGATCCTGATCGACCTGGGCCGTGGCCAGAACCGCATGGGCGCCTCGATCCTCGCGCAAACCCATGGCAAGCTCGGCAAGCATGCGCCGGACGTCGATGACGCCGAAGACCTCAAAGCCTTCTTCGCCGTGATCCAGGGCCTCAACGCCGACGGCCACCTGCTGGCCTACCACGACCGTTCCGACGGTGGCCTGCTGACCAGCGTTGTAGAGATGGCGTTTGCCGGTCACTGCGGCTTGAACCTGGTACTCGACAGCGTTGCCGAGGATGCTTCTGAAATCAACGGCATCCTGTTCAACGAAGAGCTGGGCGCCGTGATCCAGGTGCGCCAGGATGCGACCCCTGGGGTGCTTGCACAATTCAGCGCGGCGGGCCTGAGCGAATGCGTGGCAGTGATCGGCCAGCCGATCAACAACGGCCAGATCGACATTGTCTTCAACGGCGACACCGTTTTCGAAGGCCAGCGCCGTCTGCTGCAACGCCAATGGGCGGAAACCAGCTACCAGATCCAGCGCCTGCGCGACAACGCCGACTGCGCCGAGCAGGAGTTCGACCTGATCCTGGAAGAAGACAATCCGGGCCTGAGCACCAAGCTCAGCTTCGACGTCAACCAGGACATCGCCGCGCCGTACATCAAGAAAGGCATTCGTCCACAAGTCGCCGTACTGCGTGAGCAGGGCGTCAACGGCCAGGTCGAAATGGCGGCCGCGTTCGACCGCGCCGGCTTCAACGCGATCGACGTGCACATGAGCGATATCCTCGCCGGTCGCGTTGACCTCAACGAGTTCAAGGGCCTGGTGGCCTGCGGTGGCTTCTCCTACGGCGACGTCCTGGGTGCCGGTGAAGGCTGGGCCAAATCGGCTCTGTTCAACAGCCGTGCCCGCGACGCGTTCCAAGGCTTCTTCGAGCGCAACGACAGCTTCACGCTGGGTGTGTGCAACGGTTGCCAGATGATGTCCAACCTGCATGAGCTGATCCCGGGCAGCGAGTTCTGGCCGCACTTTGTGCGTAACCGTTCCGAGCAGTTCGAAGCCCGTGTCGCCATGGTGCAGGTGCAGGAGTCCAACTCGATCTTCCTGCAAGGCATGGCTGGTTCGCGCATGCCGATCGCCATCGCCCACGGTGAAGGCCATGCCGAGTTCGAAAGCGAAGAAGCCCTGCTGGAAGCCGACCTGTCCGGTTGCGTGGCCATGCGTTTCGTCGACAACCACGGCAAGGTCACCGAAAACTACCCGGCCAACCCGAACGGCTCGCCGCGCGGGATCACCGGCCTCACCAGCCGCGACGGCCGCGTCACCATCATGATGCCGCACCCGGAGCGTGTATTCCGCGCGGTGCAGAACTCGTGGCGCCCGGAAGAGTGGAACGAAGACGGCGCCTGGATGCGCATGTTCCGCAACGCTCGCGTGTGGGTGAACTAAGGCGGTGTACAAGCTCAGCTTCTTTGTGCCCGACAGCCATGTGGAGACGGTGAAGACCGCCGTCTTCGCAGCCGGTGGCGGGCGCATCGGCGACTACGACAGCTGCGCCTGGCAAGTGCTGGGCCAGGGCCAATTCCGTGCGTTGGACGGCAGCCAGCCGTTTATCGGGCAGGTGGGCCAGGTTGAAGTGGTTGAAGAGTGGAAAGTTGAGCTGGTGGTGGCCGATGAGTCGATTGCGGCTGCTGTGGCGGCGTTGAAGCTCAGCCATCCGTATGAAACACCGGCGTATGAGGTGTGGCAGTTGGCGGATTTTTGATTCGCTGGCTGTAAAAACAAGAAACCCGCTGGGCCAGTTTGGTCAGCGGGTTTTTTGTTGCCTGAACAGGCCCTATCGCGGGCAAGCCCGGCTCCCACATTGTTGATCTGCGAATACATTCAAACTGTGGGAGCTGGCTTGCCTTCGATGAGCATGGGTATCTACGCAACTTTCAGACCTTGAGAACTCTCCCTGTGGCGAGCGGGCTTGCCCCGCGTTGGGCTGCGCAGCAGCCCTAAAACCTCAGTCCGCGGTCTATCTGAAACAGCGCGGTGATCTTAGTGGGGCTGCTTCGCAGCCCAACGCGGGGCAAGCCCGCTCGCCACAACAGCCCTGTCTGCCGGGGGGGCAGCGTTGAGCCTAAGTTGTGTAGATACCCATGCTGCGATGAGGCCCATACAGGCAAAGATCAACTAGGCCCCCGCCCCAATCTGCCGACCGCTGACCAACCGCTCCAACGCCTCACCCAAACCCGAGGCTTTGTCACCAATCAGCAAGTGCCAAACACCACTGTCGAGTTGAGTAATACCTTGGCATCCAAGCGCCACAAGCTGAGTTTCGGACAACACCGAATCATCCCCCAGTTCCACCCGCAACCGGGTCATCGCCATCGCTTCCAGCTGACGCACATTCCCTCGGCCACCCAAGGCTGTCAGCCATTTCTCGGCGTCCTCCGCATTCACCGCAACCGGCTTATCCACAGGTGCAACGCCCGCTGGACTTGCAGCAACAAACGCCGGCATCGCCAAGCGAATCTCATCGGCAATGCTATCGGCCATCGGCCCGACTACCACCTGCAAGCTCCCGCCATTGCCTGGTCGCACCACGGCCACGGCACCGAGCGCTTTCAAGTCGGCATCCACCGCCCTGTTGCGATCGACCATCTCCAGGCGCAGGCGCGTGGTGCAAGCACCCACGCTCAGCAGATTGTCCGCACCACCCAGCGCCCGGATATAGGCCGTGGCGCGCTGGTTTTCGCTCATCACTTCAGCTTGCACCACCTGGATATCTTCCCGGCCCGGTGTCTTCAGGTTGAACCGACGAATGCAGTAGTTGAACACGCTGTAGTAGATCACCGCATAGGCCAACCCAACCGGGAACACCAACCAGCCATGGGTGGACTTGCCCCAACCCAGCACCATGTCGATAAACCCACCGGAGAAGGTAAAGCCCAGGTGGATATCCAGCATGTTGGTCACGGCCATCGACAGGCCGGTAAGCACTGCGTGAATCAGGTAAAGAAACGGTGCGAGGAACATGAACGCAAATTCAATCGGCTCGGTGACACCGGTCAGAAACGAAGTCAGCGCCATCGACAGGAAAATCCCGCCCATCACCTTGCGCCGCTCCGGCAACGCATTGCGGTACATCGCCAGGCACGCAGCCGGAAGGCCGAACAGCATCACCGGGAACATGCCGGTCATGAACTGGCCGCCTTTGGGGTCGCCGGCGAAATAGCGCGTGAGGTCGCCGGTGACAACCGCGCCGGTCACGGGGTCGGTAAAGGTGCCAAATACGAACCAGGCCATGTTGTTGAGGATGTGGTGCAGGCCGGTGACGATCAGCAGGCGGTTGAATACGCCGAACACGAACGCGCCCAGGCTGCCGCTTTCCATCAGCAGTACGCCGAAGCTGTTGATAGCGTGCTGGATCGGCGGCCAGATCAGGCCGAAGATCACGCCCAGGCCGACTGCGCTGAAGCCCGTGACAATCGGCACAAAGCGTCGCCCGCCAAAGAAGGCCAGGTACTCCGGGAGCTTGATGTCCTTGAAGCGGTTATACAGCCCGCCCGCCATCAGGCCGCTGGCGATACCGGCGAGCATGCCCATGTTGATGGTCGAGTCCATCACCTTGAGGGTAGAGACCATGACCAGGTAACCAATCGCCCCGGCCAGCCCGGCGGTGCCGTTATTGTCGCGGGCAAAACCCACGGCGATACCGATGGCGAAGATCAGCGCCAGGTTGGCGAAGATCGCTTGCCCGGCATCGTGCATCACCGCGATGTTGAGCAGGTCGGTGTCACCCAGGCGCAGCAAGAGGCCGGCGATCGGCAGAATCGCGATCGGCAGCATCAGCGCGCGGCCGAGCCGTTGCAGGCCTTCGATAAAGTATTGGTACATGGCGTGTCTCCCTGTTCTTGTTGTTTTCAGCTCAGCGGCCAGTGGTGTTGACAGGCTTGGCGAACGGCCTTGGCACTGCTCAGGTCGAGCAGCCCTTGGCTCAGTTGCCGGCATTGCGCCGCGTCCAGGTGACGGACGCGGTCTTTGATTTCTCCGATTTGCGGCGGGCTCACGGACAGTTCGCTGACCCCCAGGCCAACCAGTACGGGAGTCGCCAAGGGGTCGGACGCCAGGGCGCCGCACACGCCGACCCAACGCCCATGCTGGGCCGCGCCCGCGCAAGTCTGCGCGATCAGCCGCAGCAGCGCCGGGTGCAGAGCATCCACCCGCGCAGCTAAACCTGCGTGGTCGCGGTCCATGGCCAGGGTGTACTGGGACAGGTCATTGGTGCCAATGGACAAGAAGTCCGCATGCTTGGCCAGTTGTTCGGCCATCAGCGCGGCGGCGGGCACTTCGATCATCACCCCCAGTTCCGGGCGTTGGGTCAGCTCCAGTGCCATGCACAGTTCATCCAGGCGTTGGCGGATGTGCAGCAGTTCGTCGACTTCGCTGACCATTGGCAGCAGGATGCGGCAGCGCGCCAGCGGGCTGACTTGCAGCAGGGCACGCAGTTGCTGGTCGAGCACCTCGGGGCGCACCTGGGCCAGGCGAATGCCGCGCAGGCCGAGCACGGGGTTGGCCTCCACCGGCAGTGGCAGATAGTCGAGCTGCTTGTCTCCGCCCACGTCGATAGTGCGGATGATCACCGACTTGTCGCCCATGGCATCCAGCACGGCCTGGTAGGCCTGGCGCTGTTCCTGTTCGTCCGGCGCAGTGCGGCGGTCGACGAAGAGGAATTCGGTACGCAACAGGCCGACGCCATCGGCGCCGTTTTCAAACGCCACCTGGGCTTCGGCGCTGGAGGCGACATTGGCGGCGACTTCGATGCCCACCCCATCGCGAGTGCGTGCTGGCAATCGGGCCTGGGCCTGTTGCTGCTGGCGCCGCTGTTGCTGTGCGTCACGCAGCTGATGCACCTGGGCATGGCGCGCCTCGCTGGGGGCCAGTTCCAGGCGACCGTTGGCCGCGTCCAGCACCACCCGTTGGCCTTGTGGCACATCGAGTACGTCGGCGCCCAATGCCACCACGCACGGCAAGCCTTTGCCCCGAGCCAGGATCGCGACGTGGGAGGTGGCGCCACCCTCGGCCATGCAGATGCCCGCCGCCTGTTGCGCACTCAATTGCAGCAGGTCTGAAGGGGTCAGTTCATGGGCGCTGACAATGGCGCCAGGGGGCAATTCGAAATGCCAGGCTTCACCCAACAGCGCCCGCAGCACCCGTTGTTGCAGGTCGCGCAGGTCATTGGCGCGTTCGGCAAACAGCGGCTTGCCCAGGGCCAGCAAGACCGCGCATTGCGCCTGGATTGCATCGCGCCAGGCGTGGGTGGCGGCGCTGCCGTGTTCGATCGCACGGGTGGCGGCGTCCAGCAGGGCCGGATCCTCCAGTAAGGCGAGGTGGGCGGCGAAGATGTCTTCTTCTTCGGCATTTTTGCGCTGGCGGGCGTGGGCCAGGGTCTGGCGGATATCACCGCGCACGTGCTCAAGGGCCGCATCCAGCCGTTGCAGTTGTTCGTCGGCGCGGTGGTTACCGGTATCGGCCGGCAACTCGATGCCGGTCAACCGGAACAGTGGCCCGCACACCAGGCCCGGTGCTGCGCACACCCCTTGCAGTACGCCGGTTTCAGTATTCGCACGACGTGGAGCGGCGGTTACCGGCGCGTGAGGTTCTGCGCTGATGGCGACTGACAGTGCGGCGACCAATGCCTGCAACGCCGCCTCGCAATCCTTGCCACGACAGCTGACGCGAACCTCGTCGCCTTCGCCTATGCCCAACCCCATCAAGCCAATCAGGCTGTCGCACGCCGCCGACTTGCCGGCGAAATGCAACTGCGCCTGGCTGCTGAACCCCTGGGCGGTCTTGCGAATCAACGCCGCTGGGCGCGCATGCAAACCGCCGCGGTGGGTGATGCGCACGTTGGCGCTGGCTTCTGCGGCCGAGTTATCCACAGCCGTCTGCGTCGAGGCCGTTGAGCGCAGGCTCACCCGCAGCAGCGGTTCACCGACCTTGACTGTATTGAGTGCCAGCGGTGTCAGCGCGAAGCGATCGCTATTGGTCAGAATGATCAGGCTGACCAGGCTTTTGCACTGGCGCGCAATCCGGTCCAGGTCAAACTGCACCAACGCCTGCCCCTGGCTGACACGGGCGCCTTCCTTGACCAGCAGCGCGAAGCCTTCGCCATTGAGCTCCACCGTGTCGATACCCACATGCAGCAGCAACTCGGCGCCGTTGTCCGTGCGAATCGTCAGGGCGTGGCCGGTGCGGGCGACATGGATGATCACCCCGTCACAGGGCGCATGCAGGCAGTCATTCAGGGGGTCGATGGCAATACCGTCGCCCATCGCGCCACTGGCGAAGACTTCGTCGGGAACGTTGCCCAGGGGCAGCACCGGCCCGCTTAACGGGGCGCTGAGGGTCAGTTGATTATTGTTGTTGGACATGGGCACGGTACTCATCAGGAAAACGCAGCAATCGACTCAGTGAGTGCGGGTCACTTTGCTCAGGTGGCGTGGCTGGTCGGGGTCCATTCCACGGGCGACCGCCAGGCCGGCGGCCATCACGTAGAAACTCTGGATGGCCAGAATCGGGTCCAGGCTCGGGTGTTCGGCGCGGCTCAAGGTCAGGTCGCGTTCGGCGATATCGTCCGGCGCGGCCAACAATACGCGGGCGCCGCGTTGGCGCATGTCGGCGGCCAGGCTCAGCAATCCCGGTTGTTCGGCGCCGCGGGGAGCGAACACCAGCAGCGGGTAGTTTTCGTCGATCAAGGCCATCGGCCCGTGGCGCACTTCGGCGCTGCTGAAGGCTTCGGCCTGGATCGCCGAGGTTTCCTTGAGCTTGAGCGCGGCTTCCTGGGCGATGGCAAACCCGGCGCCACGGCCGATCACCATCAATTGCTGGCAGCCGCGCAGGGCGTCGATGGCTTTCGTCCAATCCTGCCTGGCGGCTTCGCGCAGGTGATCGGGCAGCGCGTGGCAGGCTTGCAACAAATCCGCTTCCTGGTTCCAGTGGCCGATCAACTGCGCGCTGGCGCTGAGGGTAGCGATAAAGCTTTTGGTCGCGGCCACGCTTTGTTCCGGCCCGGCGCACAGCGGCAGGTGGAATTCGCAAGCGGCTTGCAGCGGCGAGTCTTCGGCGTTGACCAGCGAAATGCTCAAGGCGCCGCGTTTGCGCAGCAGGCGCAGGCTATCGACCAGGTCCGGGCTCTGGCCGGACTGGGAAAACCCGAAAGCCACCTGGCCGCTGACCTTCAAGGGCGCTTGCAGCAAGGTCACCACCGACATCGGCAACGACGCCACCGGAATGCCCACGTGCTGCATGGCCAGGTAGGCGAAGTAGCTGGCGGCGTGGTCCGAACTGCCACGGGCGATGGTCATCGCCACTTGCGGCGGCTGGCGGCGCAGGCGGCCGGCGACCTCTTCCAGCAGCGGGTTCAGACATTGCAACTGCGCCGCGACGGCGTCACAGGAGGCCAAGGCCTCTTCAAGCATTTTGGAAGACAATGGCTTCTCCTTCGACCATGACGTCGGTGAGGTGCAGGGAACGGTCCAGGCGCACGCAGTCGGCAAAGCTGCCGGGTTGTAGGCGCCCGCGTTCTTCCAGGCCGAGGTAGTCCGCGGGAAATTGCGACAGGCGTTGTGAGGCTTCGCTGATGGGCAAGCCGATTTTCACCAGGTTGCGAAGCGCCTGGTCCATGGTCAGGGTGCTGCCGGCGAGGGTGCCGTCGGCCAGGCGCACGCCGCCCAGGCATTTGGTCACGGTGTGGCTGCCCAGCTTGTATTCGCCGTCCGGCATGCCGGCGGCGGCGGTGGAGTCGGTGACGCAATACAGGCACGGGATCGAACGCAGGGCCACGCGCATGGCGCCAGGGTGGACGTGCAGCAAGTCCGGGATCAGTTCGGCGTACTGTGCATGGGCCAGCGCGGCCCCCACGATGCCAGGCTCGCGGTGATGCAGCGGGCTCATGGCGTTGTACAGGTGGGTGAAGCTGGTAGCGCCAGCGGCGAGGGCGGCGACGCCTTCTTCATAGCTGCCCAGGGTGTGGCCGATCTGCATGCGCACACCACGTGCACTGAGGGCGCGGATCAGACTGTCATGCCCGGCGATTTCCGGGGCGATGGTGATCACGCGGATCGGCGCCAGTCGCAGATAGGCTTCCACTTCCGCCATCAATGCGGTGTGGGCGAAGTTGGGCTGCGCGCCGAGTTTGCCTGGGTTGATGTAAGGACCTTCCAGGTGCACACCCAATACGCGGGCGGTGCCGATTGGACGGTTTTCGCTATAGGTACCGATATCGCCCAGCACGCGGGAAATTTCCTCGACCGGCGCGGTCATGGTGGTGGCCAGCAGCGAGGTGGTGCCAAAGCGCACATGGGTGCCGGTGATGGTCTCGAACGCGTCGATGCCTTCCATGATGTCTTTGCCGCCGCCGCCATGGACGTGCAGGTCAATAAAGCCTGGCAGCAGGTAGGGCAGGTCGTTGTCGGCTGGGTCGCAAGGCGCGCCTTCAATGGCGACGACCTTGCCGTGTTCATGGACCACGCGGCCGCGAATCCAGCCGTGGGGCGTCAGGATGTTGTCTTCGGACATGGGCAGTTCTCTAAGGCCGCATTCGCGGCAAAGTCATATCGACGCGGCTTTCTAACGTCGAAGCTCGGCGACAAAGTCGTAGTAGTCGTTGCGGCAGTAGGTGTCGGTGATTTCAATCGGCGTGTTGTCGGCGGTGTAGCCGACACGGGTCATCAGCAGCATGGCGGTGCCTGGTGCAATGCCGACCAGCGTGGCGAATTCGTCCGAGGCATTGATCGCCTGGATATGCTGCAAGGCGCGCACGATGGGTTTGCCGATGCCTTCGAGGTATTCGTACAGCGAGTTACCGATGGCTTGTGGGTGCGGCAGCACCGAGGCGGGCATGGCGGTCATTTCGATTGCCATTACCGTGTCATCAGCCTTACGCAGGCGCTTGAGCCGCGCCACTTTGTCAGTCGGTGACAGGCCCAGGCGGATCAGCTCTTCGTGGGTCGGCGGGGTGATTTCGCGTTCCAGCCACTGCGAACTGGGTACGAAGCCCTTGAGCCGCAGCATCTCGCTGAAGCCCGACAGGCGCGACAGCGGTTGCTCCAGGCGAGGCGTGATGAAGGTGCCAGAGCCCTGGCTGCGGCGGATCAGGCCTTGGGCAAACAACACTTCCAGTGCCTTGCGGGCGGTGACCCGGGAAATGCTCAATTGCTCGCTGAGGGCGCGTTCCGATGGCAGCGCCTGTTCGGATTTCCACTGGCCGGCATGGATCGCCGCTTCCAGGTTGCGGGCCAATTGCAGGTACAGCGGCGTGGATTGTTTGCCGTCGGGGCGCAGCGTCAGGATGGGGGTCATCGTTAAGGTTTCCGATGCGGTTATTGGAGTGTTGTCGCCCGGTAATGGCTGGAAATTAATACCACTTAAATACCATGTCAATGCTGCCAAAACAGTGCGGGCAGTGGTTTCAGGGCATGCTAATGGTGCGTGGTATCAAGTGGTATTAGAGAGGTCTTTTGGACGCGCAGAGCTGCGCAGCCCGCGGGGTGAACTGGTATTCACCGGCAGGCGCTGCCGAGGGCAGGAAATTTTTTTAATTAATCTACCAACGGTCGAAGGCTACGGCCGGATCTCGATCAGGGTGCCGTCCTTGACCAGGTTCCAGACTTCACGCATATCGACGTTACGCATGCCGATACAGCCGTCGGTCCAGTCCAGGGTGTGGAACAACTGCTCCGGGTAGTCTTCGCTGTCGGGCGTGCCGTGGATCATGATCATGCTGCCGGGCTTCACGCCCTCGCGGCGGGCGCGCGCAGAATCACTGATATTGGGGTAGGAGATGTGCATCGACAGGTAGTAGCTGTCGCTGGTCTTGCGCCAGTCAATCCAGTAGAGGCCTTCCGGTGTGCGACGGTCGCCCTCGAACAGCTTGGGCCCCTTGGGGTTTTTACCCAGGGAAATGCGATAGGTCTTGAGGGGCTTGCCGTCATTGATCAATTGCAACTGATGGGCGGACTTGAGGACCAGGATTTTCTCGACCGTTTTGCCGCCCAGGGTTTCCAGGGTGGAAGCCGGCGACAACGTGGCGAACGACAGGCAGAGCAAAGCAAACAACCAACGCATTAAAACGACTTCCCTTTGGCGACGATCGGCAGGATTGTTATTGGGCGGGCTTGGACAGCGGCGGTATAGCTTCGCTGCGCACCGGGAATGATTGCTGCCGACGGTCGGCAAAGAAATACTCCAGGGTCCGCCCGACGGTACGGAACGCCAGCTCGGACCACGGGATATCGGCTTCGTTGAACAGTTTGACTTCCAGGCTCTCGGGGCCGGCGGCGAAGTCCAGGTCCATCAGCTCGGCGCGATAGAACACATGCACCTGGCTGATGTGCGGTACATCGATCAACGTATAGATGCTCAGGTTGCGCACGCGGGCACAGGCTTCTTCCATGGTTTCGCGCATGGCGGCCTGTTCCACGGTCTCGCCGTTCTCCATGAAGCCCGCAGGCAAGGTCCAGTAGCCCAGGCGTGGCTCGATGGCACGGCGGCACAGCAGCACTTGATCACCCCACACTGGCACGGTGCCGGCAACGATATTAGGGTTCTGGTAGTGAATGGTCTGACAGTGATCACACACAAAGCGCAGGCGTGCGTCGCCTTCGGGAATGCGTTGGGTGACCGGTTTACCGCACTGGCTGCAGAAGTTCATGCTGGGGTTCCTGGAAAGTGCGTCTATCTTGGCGTGGGCGGCAGGGCCCTGCAAGTTGTCGTTTCGCGACAGCCCTCAGGTTTTGGGGTTGGGCGCCCGGCAGCTTTGGTGCATGATGCAAGGTAGCCAACAGATCGAGATGACTCATGCTGGACGAGCTACTTCGCCGGGTAAGCAATCACACGCCGCATACGCTGGAAACCGACGGGCGTTTCCCCGAGGCCGCCGTGCTGGTGCCGATTACCCGCAGTGACGAACCTGAGCTGATCCTGACCCTGCGCGCCAGCGGCCTGTCGACCCATGGCGGCGAAGTCGCGTTTCCTGGCGGGCGCCGCGATCCGGAAGACCCGGACCTGATCTTTACCGCCTTGCGCGAGGCCGAAGAAGAAATCGGCCTGCCGCCTGGCCTGGTCGAGGTGATCGGCCCCTTGAGCCCACTGATTTCCCTGCATGGCATTCGCGTCACCCCGTATGTGGGCGTGATCCCCGATTACGTCGAATACCTGGCCAACGACGCCGAAATCGCCGCTGTCTTCAGTGTGCCCCTCGATTTTTTCCGCCAGGACCCTCGCGAGCATACGCACCGCATCGACTACCAAGGGCGCAGTTGGTATGTGCCGAGCTACCGGTTTGGCGAATACAAGATCTGGGGGCTTACGGCCATTATGATTGTCGAGCTGATCAACCTGCTTTACGACGATGCCAATATCAGCCTGCATCACCCACCCAAGAGCTTCATCAATACTTAAGCCATCGTCTCCAATGGCAAGCCGTGAGGAAAAACCATGAAATACCGCTTGGGCGACGCCCGCGTCGAGACGCATCCACACAGCTGGGTGGCTCCCAATGCCACGCTGGTGGGCAAGGTCAGGCTGGAGGAGGGCGCCAACGTCTGGTTCAACGCGGTGTTGCGCGGCGACAACGAGCTGATCCTGATCGGCAAGAACAGCAACGTGCAGGACGGCAGCGTGATGCACACCGACATGGGCTATCCGCTGACTCTTGGCACCGGTGTGACCATCGGCCATAACGCCATGCTGCATGGCTGCACGGTCGACGACTACAGCCTGATCGGCATCAACGCGGTGATCCTCAACGGCGCGAAGATCGGCAAGCACTGCATCATTGGCGCCAACTCGCTGATCGGCGAAGGCAAGGAAATTCCCGATGGCTCGCTGGTGATGGGCTCGCCGGGCAAAGTGGTGCGTGAGTTGACCGAGGCTCAGAAGAAGATGCTCGAAGCCAGCGCTGCGCACTATGTGCATAACGCCCAGCGTTATGCGCGGGATCTGGTCGAGCAGGCAGAATGAACCCGACTGAACGTCCTGTCGCCTCGCCGTGCGTGAGCATTTGCGCATTGGACGATGACGATCTCTGCACCGGCTGCCAGCGCACGGTGGATGAAATTACGCGTTGGAGTCGCATGGACAATGCCGAACGCCGGGTGGTGTTGGGCTTGTGTCATGAGCGGGCGGTGGCGGCTGGGTTGGTGTTTATGGCTTCTGGTAAATCCGGCGCCTGATGGGTCGCCATCGGGGGCAAGCCCCCTCCCACACTTAACCGGGTTTAATCTGTAGAAATGCGGTCAAAATGTGGGAGGGGGCTTGCCCCCGATGAGGCCCTCCCAGACGACATATTTCAAAATGTGAAGTACCCTGTGCCCCTTGTTCACAGGTCCCTCGCCCCATGCTCTTCCTGATCGCCTACATCAGCAGCGTCGTGCTGATCAACTTTGCCTTCTCCACCGCGCCGCATCTGGATGTGATCTGGTCCGCCTGGGGTGGCCTGGTGTTTATCCTGCGCGACATGGTGCAAACCCGTTTCGGTCACGGCGCGATCCTCGCCATGCTGGCGGCGCTGGTGCTGTCGTATATCACCTCCGATCCGTCCATCGCCCTGGCCAGTGCCACGGCGTTCGCGGTGTCCGAGTGCATCGACTGGCTGGTGTTCAGCATCACCAGGCGCCCGCTTCATGACCGCCTGTGGATCAGCTCGGCGCTGAGCATTCCCCTCGATACCTTTATCTTTTTCGGCTTGATCGGCGCTCTGACCCCAGCGGTGGTGGGCACCGCCCTGGCGTCGAAATTCGCTGGGGTCACCGTGGTGTGGCTGATCATGGCCTGGCGTCTGCGCAAGCGCGCCGTCGCCAACTGAGGCCAATTTTTACAGTTCATGTAAAATGCCGGCCTTTCTCCCCATGATCCGCTCCCCTGAGGACCTGAGATGACCCGAATCGGAACTCCATTGTCGCCAACCGCGACCCGCGTTTTGCTGTGTGGCTGCGGTGAGCTGGGCAAGGAAGTGGTAATCGAACTGCAACGCCTGGGCGTTGAAGTGATTGCCGTGGATCGCTACGCCAACGCGCCGGCCATGCAGGTTGCCCACCGTAGCCATGTGATCAACATGCTCGACGGCGCCGCCCTGCGTGCAGTGATCGAGGCGGAAAAACCGCACTTCATCGTGCCGGAAATCGAAGCCATCGCCACCGCCACCCTGGTGGAGCTGGAGGCCGAAGGCTTCACCGTGATCCCGACCGCGCGCGCCACGTCGCTGACCATGAACCGCGAAGGCATCCGTCGCCTGGCCGCCGAAGAGCTGGACCTGCCGACCTCGCCGTACCACTTCGCCGACACCTTCGAAGCCTACAGCAAGGCCGTGCAGGACCTGGGCTTCCCGTGCGTGGTCAAGCCGGTGATGAGTTCCTCGGGCAAGGGCCAGAGCCTGCTGCGCAGCAGCGACGACGTGCAGAAAGCCTGGGACTACGCCCAGGAAGGCGGGCGTGCCGGTAAAGGCCGGGTGATCATTGAAGGCTTTATCGACTTCGACTACGAAATCACCCTGCTGACCGTGCGTCATATCGGCGGCACCACTTTCTGCGCGCCGGTCGGCCACCGTCAGGAGAAAGGCGACTATCAGGAATCCTGGCAGCCTCAGGCCATGAGCCCGATCGCCCTGGCGGAGTCCGAGCGCGTAGCCAAGGCCGTAACCGACGCCCTGGGTGGCCGTGGCCTGTTTGGCGTGGAGCTGTTCATCAAGGGTGATCAGGTATGGTTCAGCGAAGTGTCGCCGCGCCCGCACGATACCGGCCTGGTGACCCTGATTTCCCAGGACCTGTCGCAATTCGCACTGCACGCCCGCGCCATCCTGGGCCTGCCGATTCCATTGATTCGCCAGTTCGGCCCTTCGGCGTCGGCGGTGATCCTGGTGGAAGGGCAGTCGACCCAGACCGCATTCGCCAACCTCGGCGCCGCCTTGAGCGAGCCGGACACGGCGTTGCGTCTGTTTGGTAAGCCTGAAGTGAATGGCCAGCGCCGCATGGGCGTGGCGCTGGCGCGGGATGAGTCGATTGAAGCGGCTCGGGCCAAGGCGACCCGTGCTTCCCAAGCGGTTGTTGTAGAGCTCTAAAAGCATCGGGGGCAAGGCCCCTCCCACACTTAACCGCGTTTAATCTGTAGGAATGCGGTCAAAATGTGGGAGGGGCGGTGCGACGATTCGACTTGCCCCCGATAGCGATCTATCAGACGACGCGATTCAGATCGTTATTGCGCGTCTCTTTCAGGCACAGCACCGCAATCAAGCTGAGCAACGCTGCCGCCGACACATACCCGCCGACATAACTCAGCCCACCCATCGCCACCAGCTTGGTCGCGAAGAACGGTGCCGCCGATGCGCCGACGATCCCGCCCAGGTTATACGCTGCCGAAGCCCCGGTATAACGCACGCGGGTCGGGAACAATTCCGGCAGCAGCGCGCCCATTGGGGCGAAGGTCACCCCCATCAGGAACAACTCCAACGCCAGGAACAGCGCCACGGCCCAGGTCGAACCGTGGGTCAACAGCGGCTCCATGGTGAAGCCCGACAGGATGGCCAGGATCGCGCCGACGATCAGCACCGGCTTGCGCCCGAATCGATCACTGGCCAGCGCCGCCAGCGGTGTCGCCAGCCCCATGAACAGCACCGCGAAGCACAGCAACCCAAGGAACGTTTCGCGGCTGTAGCCCAGCGTCGAAACGCCATAGCTCAGGGAGAACGCGGTGGTGATATAGAACAGTGCATAGCACACCACCATCGACGCGGCGCCCAGCAGGACGGGCAGCCAATGCTGGCTGAACAGCTCCACCAACGGCACCTTCACCGGCGCCTGCTTGGACACGGCGTTGGCGAACACTGGGGTTTCGTGCAGTTTCAAGCGCGCATACAGGCCGACCATCACCAGGGCAGCGCTGAGGATGAACGGGATACGCCAGCCCCAGCTGCGGAACTGCTCGTCATTCAAGTTCATGGCCAGGATCAGGAATAAGCCGTTGGCTGCCAGAAACCCGATCGATGGGCCCAACTGCGGGAACATGCCGAACCAGGCGCGCTTGCCCTTGGGCGCGTTCTCGGTGGCCAGCAATGCGGCGCCACCCCATTCCCCGCCAAGGCCCAGGCCTTGGCCGAAACGCAGCACACACAGCAGGATCGGCGCCCAGGCGCCAATGCTGTCATAGCCCGGCAGCAAACCGATCAGCGTGGTGCACACCCCCATCAGCAGCAGCGAGGCCACCAGGGTCGATTTGCGGCCGATACGGTCACCAAAGTGGCCGAACAGCGCCGAACCCAGCGGGCGGGCGATAAACGCGATACCGAAGGTCAGGAACGACGCCAGCATCTGCGCGGTACCGGACGACTGCGGGAAGAAGACCGGGCCGATCACCAATGCCGCTGCGGTGGCGTAGATATAGAAATCGTAGAACTCGATGGCGGTGCCGACGATGCTGGCGGTGGCAACGCGGGCGGTCGAGTTGGTCGGGGCGGCGGTTGCGGCCTCGTTATAGGTGGTGCTCATGGAGGTATCCCTGACGGTCGTTGCGCGTTTGGACGCGGATTATTATTGGGTCGAACCCCCTTGGATCAGGGTAGTGCGCGGAGCGGCTCGGGATGGGAGCAAACACCGGTCAGACACGATGCAGCGGTGCCGGACGCGCTCAGTGCGGATAGCACGCGGTCGGGCGGGGCTTGGGTAAGCCGCAGGGATTATAGGAATGGGGCCGGCGATACAACAAGGGGGCGCGCGATCTGCCAATCGCGGCAGATCAATTGTGGGAGGGGGGGCTCCCACATTCGAATGCGTTGAGTCAGGACGCTATGCGGCGACGGGTACGCGGCTGGTGTGCCAGATCAGCACCTTGCTCACCCGGTTATCCTCGGTCTCAAGGATTTCCAGGCGATAGCGGCCGATCTTCAGGCATACGGCACAATCTGGAATGGTTTCCAGTGCTTCAGTCACCAGGCCATTGAGGGTCTTGGGGCCGTCGCTGGGTAGGTGCCAAGCCAGGCTCTTGTTCAGTTCGCGGATCGATGCGGCGCCGTCGATGATATAGCGGCCATCCGCCTGCGCTTCGATATGCGGGTTGTCCACACTGTGTTCGCTTTCGAATTCGCCGACAATTTCTTCGAGGATATCTTCCAGGGTGACGATGCCCAGCACTTCGCCGTACTCGTCCACCACCATGCCCAAGCGTCGTTGCTGCTTGTGGAAGTTCAGCAGTTGCAGTTGCAGCGGCGTGCTTTCCGGGACGAAGTAGGGTTCGTAGCAGGCGGCAAGCAAGGCTTCCTTGGTCAGGCTGGCATCCGGCAGCAGGTGCTGGATCAGCCGGGTGTTGAGCACGGCTTGGACCTGGTTGATATCGCTGTGGAACACTGGCAGCCGGGTGCGTTGGGAGTTGCGCAATTGCTCGATGATCGCTTCAAGCGAGTCATCCAGGTTGATGCCCTCCACTTCGCTGCGCGGCACCAGGATGTCGTTGACCGTGATGTTGTCCAGCGCGTGGATGCCGGGCAGGCCAGGGGTGCGGTTGCCTTCGGTCTCGGCCTCGGGTTCGTCATCATGGTCGGGCAGTGGTTCGTCGCTTTTCTTCACGATGCCGGGCTTGCGCGCAAAGGGGCGCAGCAATAGCAGGCTGATGCCGTTGAGCAGCCAGGCGAAGGGATAGACGATTTTCAGTGGCACGCCCAGCAGTGTGTTGCCGAAGCCCAGCACTGCTTGCGGATGGCGGGTGGCCAGCGCGCGGGGCAGGTAGTCGGCCAATATCAGCAGCACGGCACAGGAAATCAGCCAGCCGAGCCAGGGACCGTTTTGCGCCCAGGCATACATCGCCAGCAACGTGCACAGAACCACTACTGCTGCGCGGCACAGGCTGTTGCACAGGATCAGGCTGTGGCGGGGAAAACCCAGGCGGGCAGCGGCCTTGTCACCCTGGCGCGTGCCGGGGCGCAGGGCCAGCAAGTGTTGCTGTGCGGCTTCAATGGCGGTAAACAGCGCCGCCCATAACACCAGCAGGGCGATTACCGCGAGCATCGGCCCCAGGGGCAAGTTGTCCATGATCGCTGCCCGTCAGATATGCAGGATGTATTCGCGGACCAGCTTGCTGCCGAAATAGGCCAGCATCAGCAGGCAGAAACCGGCCAGGGTCCAACGGATCGCCTTGTGCCCGCGCCAGCCGAGGCGGTTGCGGCCCCACAGCAGCACGCTGAACACTACCCAGGCCAGGCAAGCCAGCAGGGTCTTGTGTACCAGGTGCTGGGCAAACAGGTTTTCGACGAACAGCCAGCCAGAGATCAATGACAGCGAGAGCAGGGTCCAGCCGGCCCACAGGAAACCGAACAGCAGGCTTTCCATGGTTTGCAGCGGCGGGAAGTTCTTGATCAGCCCCAAGGGGTGCTTGTGCTTGAGCTGGTGGTCCTGCAGCAGCAGGAGCAAAGCCTGGAACACCGCGATGGTGAACATGCCGTAGGCGAGGATCGACAACAGGATATGCGCGAGGATGCCTGGCTCTTCATCGATCACCTGCACCGTGCCGGTGGGGGCGAACTGCGCCAATAACACCGTCAGCAGGCCCAGGGGGAACAACAGCACCAGCAGGTTTTCCACCGGGATACGTGCGCAGGCGATCAGCGTCAAGGCGATCACGGCAGCGGCAATCAGGCTGGCGGCGCTGAAAAAGTCCAGGCCCAGGCCGACCGGCGTCATCAGGTGGGTGAACAGGCTCGCGGCGTGTGCCACCAAGGCGAGGGCGCCAAGGCCGGACAACAGGCGCTTGTCGGCCTTGGCGCATTTGGCCAGGCGGGTGCCCTGATAGAGGGTCGCAGCGGCATATAAGAAGGCGGCGGCGAGACTGGGTAGCAAACTGGGTGACAAAGGGAGCATAAATCCTGTTAGGCAAGCCCGAAAGGCGCTGAGTTTGGCATACCCCTGCGTTCCACGAAAGACTCCAAGGCCAGACAGCGGGTGTGCACAGGCGCAGTCTTCGCTATAATCCGCGACCTGCCCACGCCGCAGGCTCGCCGAGCGCTGTTTTTAATAGCGATTTACCACAGCCTGGGCCGTCATTACCTCGGTCTACCAATGCATTTCGATGAATAGGGCCTGAAAGGATCGCGCATGTTTGAAAACTTGACTGACCGTCTCTCGCAGACGCTGCGCCACGTTACCGGCAAGGCCAAGCTGACCGAGGACAATATTAAAGACACCCTGCGCGAAGTGCGCATGGCGTTGCTGGAAGCCGACGTCGCCTTGCCTGTGGTCAAGGACTTCGTCAACTCGGTCAAGGAGCGTGCGGTCGGCACCGAAGTGTCCCGCAGCCTGACGCCGGGCCAGGCCTTTGTGAAGATCGTCCAGGCCGAGCTCGAAAGCCTGATGGGCGCGGCCAACGAAGACCTGAACCTCAGCGCCGTGCCACCGGCCGTCGTGTTGATGGCCGGTCTGCAAGGTGCGGGCAAGACCACCACCGCCGGCAAGCTGGCGCGCTTCCTTAAAGAGCGCAAGAAGAAATCCGTGATGGTGGTGTCGGCTGACGTCTATCGTCCGGCGGCCATCAAGCAGTTGGAAATGCTCGCGGGCGAAGTGGGCGTGACCTTCTTCCCGTCCGACCTGAGCCAGAAGCCGGTCGACATCGCCAATGCGGCTATTAAAGAAGCAAGACTGAAATTCATCGACGTGGTCATCGTCGATACCGCTGGTCGCCTGCACATCGATGAAGAAATGATGGGCGAGATCAAGGCGCTGCATGCCGCGATCAACCCGGTCGAGACCCTGTTCGTGGTCGACGCCATGACCGGCCAGGATGCGGCCAACACCGCCAAGGCCTTTGGTGATGCACTGCCGCTGACCGGCGTGATCCTGACCAAGGTCGACGGCGATGCCCGTGGCGGTGCTGCGCTGTCGGTGCGCGCAATCACCGGCAAGCCGATCAAGTTCATCGGTATGGGCGAGAAGAGCGATGCGCTCGAGCCGTTTCACCCTGAGCGGATCGCTTCGCGTATCCTCGGCATGGGCGACGTGCTCAGCCTGATCGAGCAGGCCGAAGCGACTCTCGATAAAGACAAGGCCGATAAACTGGCCAAGAAGCTGAAGAAGGGCAAGGGCTTCGACCTCGAAGACTTCCGCGACCAGCTGCAGCAGATGAAGAACATGGGCGGCCTCGGCGGCTTGATGGACAAGCTGCCGAATATCGGCGGTGTGAACCTGGCGCAAATGGGCAACGCCCAGGGTGCGGCAGAGAAGCAGTTCAAGCAGATGGAAGCCATCATCAACTCCATGACCCCGGCCGAGCGCCGCGACCCTGAGCTGATCAGCGGTTCGCGCAAGCGTCGGATCGCCATGGGTTCCGGCACCCAGGTGCAGGACATCGGTCGCTTGATCAAGCAGCACAAGCAGATGCAGAAGATGATGAAGAAGTTCTCCGCCAAGGGCGGAATGGCCAAGATGATGCGCGGCATGGGCGGTATGTTGCCCGGCGGCGGCATGCCCAAGATGTAAAGATTTCGAGCGGGAGCCCAGCTCCTGCTCCGACCCACAGGGACGTGGGATCTCCAGCAAACCCGCGATTGGCGGGCGCTGACTCGCCGTTTTAACCGACGGCTCTATAGCAGATCTGAATGGCACGCTGATAGGCGCCAGAAAAAGACATTTGCAAAAGTCCGGATATTCCTTAGAATATGCGGCCTTTCGGGCACCTATGCCCGCTGTGCATTTAGATTTGCAGCACCGACTACAGGAACGATGTTCACATGCTAACAATCCGTCTTGCCCTTGGCGGCTCCAAAAAGCGCCCGTTTTACCACTTGACCGTAACCGACAGCCGCAACCCGCGCGACGGTTCGCACAAGGAACAGGTTGGTTTCTTCAACCCTGTTGCTCGTGGTCAAGAAGTTCGTCTGTCCGTGAACCAAGAGCGCGTAGCCTACTGGCTGAGCGTTGGTGCACAGCCTTCCGAGCGTGTTGCTAAGTTGTTGAAGGACTCGGCTAAGGCCGCAGCCTGAGCAATATGAACGCGACGCCAGCTGTTGCTGATGATTTGATCGTTATCGGCAAGATTTATTCTGTTCATGGCGTTCGCGGCGAAGTGAAGGTGTATTCCTTTACTGATCCGACTGAAAACCTGTTGCAGTACAAGACCTGGACGCTCAAGCGCGAAGGTAGTGTGAAACAGGTCGAGCTGGTCAGTGGACGCGGGAGCGATAAGTTCCTGGTCGCAAAGCTCAAGGGTCTTGATGATCGTGAAGAAGCTCGTCTTCTGGCTGGTTATGAGATCTGCGTGCCGCGCAACCTGTTCCCTGAATTGACCGATGGCGAGTACTACTGGTACCAGCTGGAAGGTCTGAAGGTTATCGATCAACTCGGGCAATTGTTCGGGAAAATCGATCATCTTCTGGAAACCGGCGCCAATGATGTAATGGTGGTCAAGCCTTGCGCTGGCAGCCTGGATGATCGCGAACGCCTGTTGCCCTATACCGAGCAATGCGTGTTGGCTGTCGACCTGGTAGCGGGCGAGATGAAGGTGGAATGGGACGCGGACTTCTAAGCGTGGCTAATTTGCGCATTGAAGTGATCAGTTTGTTTCCCGAGATGTTCTCCGCCATCAGCGAGTACGGCATCACCAGTCGGGCGGTGAAACAGGGGCTGTTGCAGCTGACCTGTTGGAACCCGCGAGACTACACGACGGATCGACATCACACTGTGGACGATCGCCCATTTGGCGGTGGCCCGGGCATGGTGATGAAGATCAAGCCCCTGGAAGACGCGTTGGTTCAGGCCAAGGCCGCCGCCGGGGAGAAGGCGAAGGTGATTTACCTGTCCCCTCAAGGCCGTCAGCTGAAACAGGCGGCGGTACGCGAACTGGCGAATGAGGAAGCACTGATCCTGATTGCCGGTCGCTATGAAGGCATTGACGAGCGTTTTATTGAAGCTCATGTCGATGAAGAGTGGTCGATTGGGGACTATGTCCTGTCTGGCGGTGAGCTGCCGGCGATGGTCCTGATAGATGCGGTTACACGACTGCTGCCTGGAGCTTTAGGGCATGCGGACTCTGCGGAGGAAGATTCCTTCACGGATGGTTTGCTGGATTGCCCGCACTACACCCGTCCGGAGGTGTATGCGGATCAGCGTGTTCCCGACGTATTGCTAAGTGGCAATCACGCACACATCCGGCGTTGGCGTTTACAGCAGTCCCTTGGTCGGACCTATGAACGACGCGCCGATCTTCTGGAAAGCCGCTCGCTTTCTGGAGAAGAGAAGAAGCTGCTCGAGGAATACATCCTCGCGCGGGACGATAGTTAACAACGTATCGATGGTAGGTCCGACGACTTACCTTAGGAGCACAGCATGACTAACAAAATCATCCTTGCACTCGAAGCAGAGCAGATGACCAAAGAGATCCCTACCTTTGCCCCAGGCGACACCATTGTCGTTCAGGTGAAAGTGAAGGAAGGCGACCGTTCGCGTCTGCAAGCGTTCGAAGGCGTGGTAATCGCCAAGCGTAACCGTGGTGTGAACAGTGCTTTCACTGTTCGTAAAATCTCCAACGGTGTTGGCGTAGAGCGTACTTTCCAGACCTACAGCCCGCAAATCGACAGCATGGCCGTTAAGCGTCGCGGTGACGTACGTAAAGCCAAGCTGTACTACCTGCGTGACCTGTCCGGTAAAGCAGCTCGCATCAAGGAAAAACTGGCTTAAGTCCAGCTTCCCGATGCAGAAAAAAGCAGCCTACGGGCTGCTTTTTTGTGCCTGGAATTTGTTGAAAAATCCGGGACTACGTGGCGGCTATCGCGAGCAAACCTGCCCCCACAGTTGATCGCTGCGGTTCGCGCAATCGAGTAAGACACAAAAAACTGTGGGAGTGGGCTTGCGCGCGATAGGATCTACCCGACATCACCTTTACCTGCCTGAGTCACCATGCCTGCCATCGACCACCCCTTGATCGACCGCTTCCTCGACGCCCTCTGGTTGGAGAAAGGCCTTTCGGACAACACCCGTCAGGCTTATCGCAGCGACCTGGCACTGTTCAACGGCTGGTTGCAGGAAAAAAACCTCGAGCTGATCAATGCTGGTCGCGAGCTGATCCTTGACCATCTGGCCTGGCGCCTGGAGCAGAACTACAAGCCCCGTTCGACTGCGCGTTTCCTTTCCGGTGTGCGTGGTTTTTATCGCTACTTGCTGCGGGAAAAGCTCATTGCCCTCGACCCGACGTTGCAGGTGGATATGCCACAACTCGGTAGGCCTTTGCCCAAATCCCTGTCTGAAGCCGACGTGGATGCCTTGCTCGCCGCGCCCGACCTGAGCGAGGCCATCGGCCAGCGCGACCGCGCCATGCTCGAGGTGCTGTACGCCTGCGGCCTGCGGGTGACCGAGTTGATCAGCCTGACCCTGGAGCAGGTCAACCTGCGCCAGGGCGTGCTGCGGGTGATGGGCAAGGGCAGCAAGGAACGGTTGGTGCCGATGGGGGAGGAGGCGATTGTGTGGGTTGAACGCTACATGCGCGATGCCCGTGGCGAACTGCTCGGTGGGCGCCCCAGCGATGTGCTGTTCCCCAGCCAGCGCGGCGAACAGATGACCCGCCAGACCTTCTGGCACCGCATCAAGCACCAGGCCAAGGTGGCGGGCATCGGTAAGTCCTTGTCGCCACATACCTTGCGCCATGCGTTCGCCACCCATTTGCTCAACCACGGTGCGGATTTGCGCGTGGTGCAAATGCTGCTCGGGCACAGTGACTTATCCACAACCCAGATCTATACCCATGTGGCGCGGGCACGTTTGCAGGATATGCACGCCAAGCACCATCCGCGTGGTTGAAAACCGCCAATTTATCAGGCCACGGGCTGCCCTGCGGCCCAACTGTGGTAGGCTTTGCCGGTTAGCAAAGGGGACGGCCCAGACCTGTGTTTGCAGGCCCGTGTTTTTAGATCGGTGTGCTTGCCCGCCGTCCCTGCATCTGCCTTCAGGAGTTCCCATGCGCTTGACCCAGATTATTGCCGCCGCAGCCATTGCGTTGGTTTCCACGTTTGTCGTCGCCGATGACGCTGCCGAGCAGACCATTCGCAAGAGCCTGGCCAACTTGCAGCTCGATACGCCGATCGAAAGCATCAGCGCCAGCCCGATGGCCGGCCTGTACGAAGTCAAGCTCAAGGGCAGCCGTGTGCTGTACGCCAGTGCCGATGGCCAGTACATCGTCCAGGGCTACCTGTTCCAGCTCAAGGACGGCAAGCCGGTCAACCTGACCGAGAAAGCCGAGCGCCTGGGTGTATCCAAGCTGATCAACGGGATTCCGGTGGCTGAAACCGTGGTTTACCCAGCCATCGGCGAGACCAAGACCCACATCACCGTGTTTACCGATACCACCTGCCCTTATTGCCACAAGCTGCACGCCGAAGTGCCTGCGCTGAACAAGCTGGGTGTGGAAGTGCGCTACGTTGCGTTCCCGCGCCAGGGCCTGGGTTCGCCGGGTGACGAGCAGTTACAAGCCGTCTGGTGTTCGGCCGACAAGAAAGCGGCCATGGACAAGATGGTTGATGGCAAGGAAATCAAGGCGGACAAATGCGCCAACCCGGTTTCCAAGCAATTCGCCCTCGGCCAATCCATTGGCGTGAACGGTACACCGGCCATCGTTTTGGCTGACGGTCAAGTGATTCCGGGCTACCAGCCGGCACCGCAAGTTGCCAAACTGGCACTGAGTGCCAAGTAAACCAGTATCGTCGAACCTTTGACGATCATGGCCCGTTGAACGATCAGCGGGTCATCAATTGAAAGCCGCAGTTGTGCGGCTGTTTTCCACGGCCGACCTAGCGTCGGCCGTTTCATGGGGAGTTCTTCAGTGAAACCGGTCAAAGTAGGCATCTGTGGGTTAGGGACCGTCGGTGGCGGTACCTTCAACGTACTTCAGCGTAATGCTGAAGAAATTTCCCGCCGTGCAGGGCGTGGGATTGAAGTGGCGCAAATTGCCACGCGTTCGCCAAAGCCTCAGTTCCAAACGACCGGTATTGCGATTACCAACGATGTCTTCGCCGTGGCCACCAACCCTGAAATCGATATCGTCATCGAGCTGGTCGGCGGCTACACCGTGGCCCGCGAGCTGGTGCTCAAGGCTATCGAGAACGGCAAGCACGTGGTCACCGCCAACAAGGCGCTGATCGCCGTGCACGGCAACGAGATCTTCGCCAAGGCCCGCGAGAAGGGCGTGATCGTCGCGTTCGAAGCCGCAGTGGCCGGCGGTATTCCGGTGATCAAGGCCATCCGTGAAGGCTTGTCCGCCAACCGTATCAACTGGGTAGCCGGCATCATCAACGGCACCGGTAACTTCATCCTCACCGAAATGCGCGAGAAGGGCCGTACCTTCGAAGACGTGCTGGCTGAAGCCCAGGCCCTGGGCTACGCCGAAGCCGACCCGACCTTCGACGTCGAGGGCATCGACGCGGCCCACAAGTTGACCATCCTGGCGTCCATCGCCTTTGGTATCCCGCTGCAATTCGACAAGGCCTACACCGAAGGCATCACCCAACTGACCACGGCCGACGTGAACTACGCCGAAGCCCTGGGCTACCGTATCAAGCACCTGGGCGTGGCGCGCAGCACGCCGGCCGGTATCGAGTTGCGTGTACACCCGACGCTGATCCCGGCCGATCGCCTGATCGCCAACGTCAACGGTGTGATGAACGCCGTGATGGTCAACGGTGATGCCGCCGGTTCCACCTTGTTCTACGGCGCCGGTGCCGGCATGGAGCCGACCGCTTCGTCGGTGATCGCCGACCTGGTGGACGTGGTTCGCGCCATGACCAGCGATCCGGAAAACCGCGTGCCGCACCTGGCCTTCCAGCCGGATTCGCTGTCGGCCCACCCGATCCTGCCGATCGAGGCATGCGAAAGCGCCTACTACCTGCGCATCCAGGCCAAGGACCATCCGGGTGTGTTGGCCCAGGTCGCCAGCATCCTGTCGGAGCGCGGCATTAACATCGAGTCGATCATGCAGAAGGAAGTCGAGGAACAGAACGGCCAGGTGCCTATGATCCTGTTGACCCACCGCGTGCTTGAGCAGCACATCAACGATGCCATCACCGCTCTGGAGGCCTTGCAGGGCGTTGTGGGCCCGGTGGTGCGGATTCGCGTCGAACACTTGAACTAACCGATTTGTTCCAGGGGCCCCGTGTGTGTGGCGGCCCCTGTTCGAGAATGTTTTAGAGGAGCCAGTCATGCGTTACATCAGCACCCGCGGCCAGGCACCGGCCCTGAATTTCGAAGACGTTTTGCTGGCAGGCCTTGCCACCGACGGCGGCCTGTACGTGCCGGAGAACCTGCCACGCTTCACCCAGGAAGAAATTGCTTCCTGGGCCGGCCTGCCATACCACGAACTGGCATTCCGGGTGATGCGCCCGTTCGTTACCGGCAGCATCCCGGATGCGGATTTCAAAAAGATCCTGGAAGAGACATACGGCGTGTTTTCCCACAGCGCCATCGCCCCGCTGCGCCAACTGAATGGCAACGAGTGGGTGCTTGAGCTGTTCCACGGCCCGACCCTGGCGTTCAAGGACTTTGCCCTGCAACTGCTGGGTCGCCTGTTGGACTACGTGCTGGAAAAGCGCGGCGAGCGCGTGGTGATCATCGGCGCTACTTCCGGTGACACCGGTTCGGCGGCCATTGAAGGCTGCAAACACTGCGAAAACGTCGACATCTTTATCCTGCACCCGCACAAGCGTGTGTCGGAGGTGCAGCGTCGGCAGATGACCACCATCTTCGGTGAGAACATCCACAACATCGCCATCGAAGGCAACTTTGATGACTGCCAGGAAATGGTCAAGAACAGCTTCGCTGACCAGAGCTTCCTCAAGGGCACGCGCCTGGTGGCAGTGAACTCGATCAACTGGGCGCGGATCATGGCCCAGATCGTCTACTACTTCCACGCCGCCCTGCAGCTGGGTGGCCCGGCGCGTTCGGTGTCGTTCTCGGTGCCGACCGGCAACTTCGGCGATATCTTCGCCGGCTACCTCGCGCGCAACATGGGCCTGCCGATCAACCAGTTGATCGTCGCCACCAACCGCAACGACATCCTGCACCGCTTCATGAGCGGCAACCAGTACGTCAAGGAAACCCTGCACGCCACCCTGTCGCCGTCGATGGACATCATGGTGTCGTCGAACTTCGAACGCCTGCTGTTCGATATGCACGGCCGTAACGGGGCTGCGCTGGCTGAGTTGATGAACAGCTTCAAGAGCGGTGGTGGTTTCAGCGTCGATCAAGAGCGCTGGACCGAAACCCGCAAGCTGTTCGACTCCCTCGCGGTGGACGATGCACAGACCTGCGAAACCATCGCTGAAGTCTATGCCCAGACCGGCGAACTGCTGGACCCGCACACCGCCATCGGTGTAAAGGCTGCGCGTGAATGCCGTCGCAGCCTGGATATCCCGATGGTGATCCTGGGCACCGCCCACCCGGTCAAATTCCCGGAAGCGGTGGAAAAGGCGGGCGTTGGCAAGGCTTTGGAACTGCCGGAGCATCTGGCCGACCTGTTCGAGCGTGAAGAGCGTTGCACAGTGCTGCCGAATGATTTGAAGGCGATGCAGGCGTTTGTCAGCCAGCATGGTAATCGTGGCAAGCCTTTGTAAGACAAATCACGAAGACAAAAACGCCGCTTTCCCTTCCTTGGGTCAGCGGCGTTTTTCGTTTCTGGCCGGCCCGCTCAAGTGTTACGAGAATAGTTTCTGGGCGACGACTATGACTGTGCCGACAGCGGCATAGAAGCCGGTCGCGATAGCCACCGGGTACCAGAACGTCTCACAGGTTATCTTCAGGGATTCTGCGTGGAGTTTGTTTTGCTCTGCATTCATGCGTGCTATCTCAGCAAAAATACGGGATACCTCGGCGTGCATCCTGTCTGTCGCTGTCTGTTGTTCATTTTGTTCTGCCATCGTATTTATCCTTCGGAATAAGGGCCTTTTGACATGCGCTTTACCTGCGTGGCAGCGTGACCAGCGCTCACCGAGTATAGGATTCACCTCCGGTCACAGCCGTCGGAACCCCCAAAACAGCCGCCCATTGCGTAAGCAGTCATGTGCGCCGTTTTTTGGTTGTCATGTTGCAAGCGCATGCTGGTTCAAGTCACTCCCCGAAACCCCCATAACGACGAAAAAGCGAACTTTCCTACGTTACATCCAGTCACTTAGGATAGATGCAGCTCCCGTTGAACCGATTGTTCCCGAACTATTGAGTGGTGATCGAGATGGAAAGTATCAGCCTATTGCTCGAAGAAGCACTGAGCCCTTATCAGGTTACGCTGACCGCCTCTGGTGCGCAGGGCGAGTGCCTGGTGACCGTGAAGAATCCTGCTGGCGCCATCGTGGTCGAACGTGAAGTCGACCGTGCGCAACTGACTGACAAGCGCGCTCTGGTGGATGTGGTGGATTGCCTGCTGCGCGATCTCAAAATCGCAGAGGGGCGTCTTGAACCGTCGGTGATCGCGGCCCTGCGTAACGCCGCCCAGACCCGTAGTGGGGTGTTGGCATGAAGAATTATTTTTCTTCGGAACCTTCTTACGCTATGACGAGTCAGATTTCGTAACAGTAAGAGCAAACATTGTGCTCCGGTGTTTGTGTCTTGTTGTACTGGTCTTTTTGTAGGCCACGTTTAACCCCGAGTTGTCTCCCCACTCCTCGGGGTTTCTTTTTGCCCGCGATTTGTCAGGGCATGGGCGAGTCCTGGAAAAAGCTTGGGTTGTCGCGCAGGTAGTGTTCCCGGGTGACCGGGTCCAGCCATGAAGCGTAGGACTGCTGCACCTGTTCCAGAGGGATGTCACGCAGTACCTGGTTGATGCGTTCGATCGCCTCGCGGCCGAGGGCGGTGTTCGAGCAACCGATGTGCGTGCGTTGGTAAGGCGCGGCGCCCTTGATCGGGAAAAACATCAGCTCCTGTGGGTCGATCCCCTGTTGCATGGCGTGGTAGCGGATCTCCGTCCAATAGCCCAGGACCGCTTCCAGGCGGCCGAGACGTTGCATCTGCAACAGGCTGCCCAATGCATCGTTGCCGTAGTGCAGCGCCAATTTGTGCGCGGTGGCGTGCTTGAGGCGCTCGTCGATGACGGCGCCATAGCTGCGTTCTGCGGTGGCGCCAAGCCGGGTGTTGGGAGCGTCGAGAAAAGCCTGCAGGTCGAACTGACCGTCGTTGATGAAGGGCGCCATGGCCTCCTGCTGGCTCCGGCGGATCATCACGCCATTGCTCACCGTCACGAAGGCCTGGGTCGAAAAAACAACGTACTTGGCGCGCTCCGGTGTCCACAGCAGTGACGGGTCACAGGTGAACGACGGCTCGCGCAGCATTTGCGTGCCCCGGGCGCGGTTGACGTGCAGGATCTGATGGCGATATTCCGGCAGGCGCTCGGCGAGCATGGGCAGCAACTGGTCCAGTGCTCCCTGCCCCTTGCGCGGGCCTTCGAAGATGGTCACCGGTGGCAGGTCGCGCAACAACCAGACCAGCGTATCCTGGGCGTTGGCCGATACCGGCCAGCCGCCGACCATCAAGGTGACGTGACACAGGCAAATGAACCAGCGCTGGACGCGACGAGTCATCAGATCGCGCCATCCTCATGCAAACGGGTGATTGCCAGGGCATCGTAGCCCAGCGCCTGGAGCAGCTCGTTGTTGTGTTCGCCCAGCTTCGGTCCGACCCATTCACAACTGCCGGGCGTGTCCGACAGCTTGGGCACGATGCCGGGCATCTTGAAGTCCTTGCCGTCCGGCAGTTGCGCCTTGAGGAACATCTCCCGAGCCAGGAATTGCGGGTCTGCGAGCATGTCTTCAGCACTGTAGATGCGGCTGGCGGGGACCTCGGCCTTGTTCAACTGCTCCACCACCTGCTCCAGTGGCAAGGCGTTGACCCAACGATCAATCACCCCGTAAAGCTCATCGCGGCGGCCATCACGCCCATCATTGCTGGCCAGTTCCGGGTCGTTGGCCAGGTCCTCACGGCCGATGGCCGACATGAAGCGCTTGAAGATCGCATCGCCGTTGGCGCCAATCTGCACGTGCTTGCCGTCCGCACTGGTATGGATCGAAGACGGCGTGATGCCAGGCATGATGTTGCCGGTGCGCTCGCGGATAAACCCGAACACGTCGAACTCGGGGACCATGCTTTCCATCATGGCGAAAATCGCTTCGTACAGCGCCACATCCACCACTTGGCCGACCCCACCATTGACCTCGCGATGACGCAGTGCCATCAGCGCACCGATCACCGCCCAGAGGGCGGCAATCGAATCACCGATGGAAATCCCGGTACGCACCGGCGGGCGGTCTTCGAAGCCGGTGATATAGCGCAGCCCTCCCATGGACTCGCCCACCGCGCCAAACCCTGGCTGGTCTTTCATTGGCCCGGTCTGGCCGAAGCCAGAGAGGCGCACCATCACCAGCTTCGGGTTCAGTGCGTGCAGGGTTTCCCAGCTCAGGCCGAGCTTTTCCAAGACGCCGGGACGGAAGTTTTCGATCAGGATGTCGGCGTCTGCCAGCAACTGTTTGAGGACCGCCAGCCCGTCCGGATGCTTGAGGTTCAGCGTCAGTGACTTCTTGTTGCGCGCCTGCACAAACCACCACAACGAGGTGCCTTCATACAGCTTGCGCCACTTGCGCAGCGGGTCGCCGCCATCCGGCGACTCGATCTTGATCACTTCGGCGCCGAACTCGGCGCAGATGCGTGAAGCGAAGGGGCCGGCGATCAGGGTGCCGAGTTCGATGACTTTCAGGCCGGCAAGCGGTTTGGCATTAAACGACATGATGATCCTTTCAAGCGCAGGGCAGTGGTGTGATGCCTTTTAACATAGGCGAGTGGCCCAGGGATAAGGATGATGCAGCGCAGGATTCGTTGAATGCCCTCGCCATCGGTTAGACTGGCCGCCTTTCCCTGTCTCTAGAAGCCCGTTCATGGCCCAGCCGTCCACGACCTATAAATTCGAACTCAACCTCACCGACCTCGATCGCTCGGTGTACGAGAGCGTCAAACAGACCATCGCCCGCCACCCGTCGGAAACCGAAGAGCGTATGACCGTGCGCCTGCTGGCCTACGCGCTGTGGTACAGCGAACAGGTGTCGTTCGGCCGTGGCCTCTCGGATGTAGACGAGCCGGCCCTGTGGGAAAAAAGCCTGGATGATCGGGTTTTACACTGGATCGAAGTCGGCCAGCCCGATGTCGACCGCCTGACCTGGTGCTCGCGCCGCGCCGAACGTACCAGTTTGCTCGCCTATGGCAGTCTGCGCGTGTGGGAAGGCAAGGTGGTGCCGGCGGCGAAAAGTATGAAGAACGTGCACATCGCTGCCGTGCCGCAGGAAGTCCTCGAGACCTTGGCCAAGGACATGCCGCGCGTGATCAAGTGGGACGTGATGATCAGTGAAGGCACGATCTTCGTGACTGATGACCGCGGCCAGCACGAAGTGCAACTGCAATGGCTGGTCGGCGAGCGCGGTTGAAAAATGTGGGAGGCGGCGTGCTCCCGATGACGCTGGCGCCGGTCAAGTTGCAGTCACTGTTGCGCCGCTGCCGGGAGCCATTCGAATTGTCGCACCGCCCCTCCCACCGTTGACCCGTGTCGCTTTCAGCCGTGTTGTTTAACCGTTGTATCAGCAGAGAAGCTCCCGTCACCCCATGCGTATCGATCCTCGCCCATTACCCGCCGTCATGCCCTTCCTGGGTGAACTGCCACCGCTGTTGACCCGCCTCTATGCCGCACGCGGGGTGCAGTCCGAGGCGGAGCTGGATAAAAGCCTGGCGCGGTTGATTCCCTTCCAGCAGCTCAAGGGCATCGACGCGGCGGTAGACCTGTTGGTGACTGCATTGCAGCAACGCCAGCGCATCCTGATCGTCGGCGACTTCGACGCCGATGGCGCCACCGCCAGCACGGTGGGCACCCTGGGCCTGCGGCTGCTGGGTGCGGCCCATGTCGATTACCTGGTGCCCAACCGTTTCGAATACGGCTATGGCCTGACCCCGGAAATTGTCGCCGTCGCCCTGCAGCGCGAGCCGCAGTTGTTGATCACGGTGGACAACGGCATCTCCAGTGTCGAGGGCGTGGCGGCGGCGAAAGCGGCGGGGCTCAAGGTGCTGGTCACCGACCACCACTTACCGGGGGATGAATTGCCGGCGGCGGACGCCATCGTCAACCCGAACCAGCCAGGCTGTGAGTTCCCTAGCAAGGCATTGGCCGGCGTAGGCGTGATCTTCTACGTGCTGATGGCCCTGCGTGCGCGCTTGCGCAGTTTGGGCTGGTACGAGAACAAAGCGCAGCCGAACATTGGGGAGTTGCTCGACCTGGTCGCCCTGGGCAGCGTCGCTGACGTTGTACCGCTGGACGCCAACAACCGCATCCTGGTCCATCAGGGCCTGGAACGTATTCGCGCCGGTCGTGCGCGGCCAGGGATCAAGGCGATTCTCGAGGTCGCCAAGCGCGATGCGGCGCGCATCACGTCCACCGACCTGGGTTTTATCCTCGGCCCCCGGTTGAACGCTGCCGGGCGCCTGGATGATATGAGCCTGGGTATCGAATGCCTGCTGACCAGCGATTTTGCTGCGGCTCGGGAAATGGCTGCGCAATTGGACGGTATGAACCAGGACCGCAAATCCATCGAGCAAGGCATGCAGCGCGAGGCCCTGGCCCAGCTCAAGGACTTGCCGGTGGACTCGATGCCCTATGGCTTGTGCCTGTTCGATCCGGAGTGGCATCAAGGGGTGATCGGCATTCTGGCGTCGCGCATGAAAGAGCGTTATTTCCGCCCGACCATTGCCTTCGCCGACGCCGGTGATGGCCTGCTCAAGGGCTCGGGGCGCTCTGTGCCGGGCTTCCACATCCGTGATGCCCTGGCGGTAGTCGCCAGCCAGCATCCGAACCTGATCGCCAAGTACGGCGGCCATGCCATGGCGGCGGGGCTGACGCTGCCCGAGGCGAATTTTCCCCTGTTTGCCGAAGCCTTTGACGCTGAAGTACGTCGGCAATTGCGCGAAGAAGACCTCACCGGCCGGTTGCTGTCCGATGGCACCCTGGCGGTTGAGGAGTTTCACCTCGAACTGGCCCGCGCGTTGCGGCATGCCGGGCCGTGGGGGCAGCACTTTCCCGAGCCGTTGTTTCACGGCGTGTTCCAGTTGGTGGAGCAGCGAGTGGTGGGGGAGCGACACCTGAAAGTGGTGCTCAAGACCGAATGCGGGTCGGTGAAGCTTGATGGCATTGCGTTTGGAGTGGACCGCGAAGTGTGGCCGAACCCGACGGTGCGTTGGGTGGAGTTGGCCTACAAGCTGGACGTGAACGAGTTTCGGGGGAATGAAACCGTGCAACTGATGATTGCCCACATCGAGCCGCGCTAGATTTTACTAACACCGCAAAACAACTGTGGGAGGGGGCTGCACCCCGATAGCGGTAGGTCAGTCACAGCATTATTGACTGACACTCAGCTATCGGGGGCAAGCCCCCTCCCACATTTTGATTTGTGTAAGGCTCGGGTTTATTCGGCCTTGGCCTGGTGCTTGACGATGATATCCACCAAACGCTTGGCCAGCGCCGGGTAGTTTTCGTCGAAGTGATGCCCGCCTGGCAGCTTCACAGCCTCGCCCACGGCGGTCTTGTCGGTACAGCCGCTCTCGTCGACCTCTTCGGCACCGTAGATGCACACCACTTTGTCAGCTGGCAGCTTGGCCATTTCCGGGCCGGTCGCGGCTTCCTTGCCGGCATTGCCCAGCCAGCCTTCTACTTCGATTTCAAAGCTGCCGGTGCGGGCGAACGCCAGCAGGATGATTGCGTCGACGCGCTGCTGTTCGTTTTCCGGCATGCGGTTGTAGATCGCTGGCAGTACGTCGGCACCGAACGAATAACCGGTAAGCACGAAACGCTTGGTGCCCCACTTCTGCCGGTAGTGTTGCATCAGCTCGGTGAGGTCCTTGGCGCTTTGTTCCGGGGTCTTGTGCTGCCAGTAGTAGCGCAGGGTGTCGATGCCTACGACCGGATAGCCGATCTTAGCCATCTCGCCGGCCACGTCGCGGTCCAGGTCACGCCAGCCGCCGTCGCCGGACAGGAACAGGGTCACGGTGTCCTTGGCCTGGCCTGCCGGCACTTCCACGACGGGAATCGCCAGGCCGCCGTTGTCCGAGCCCACCAGTTGCTTGCGCAGTTCGTTGTTCAGCACTTGCGGGTAGTGAATGTCGTAGTCGCTGATGCTGGTGGTGGCGCGCGGTGTGTCGCGGACGAAACTGGCGCTTTCATCGTCGGGGTTGTCATTCCATGCGACCAGCCAGTTGCCATGGGCGGATGTTTTCGGCAGCGGGTCCTTGCAGCCTTCCTGCACCAGGGCGAATCCGACGGAAATGGCATTGGCCTTGTCGTCGTTCTGTGTGGCCAGCCAGCGCCAGGCGAGGGCGGCGCCAGGGCCAATGCCGCTGACCAGCGTCGCCGGGCCATTGAGCTGGCCCAGGGCGCCTTGCAGTGCTTGTTCCTGCAGCTTGCAGTCGTCCTTGGGCAGGATCACCTGGACAATCTGTGCCTTGCCGCCCTGGCTCAGGGCTATCAGTTGGCTGTCGGTCAGGGTTTCGTCGGCCATCACGGCCACGGCGACCCGGGCTTTCGCCGTACCGGCCGGGGTCACGCGGGTCATCACCGAGCCGTCGGCCTGGGGCAGTTGTTCCAGGGTCGGCTGCGGGGCAGGGCGGTTCCAGTACCAATAGCCGCCACCCAGGACCAGGGCGAGCAGCACTACAAAGGCCAATACATACCGCCAGGAGCGTCGAATCATCAGCGTTTCACCAATCCAGTCAAGCCGCCCGCGATCAGGGCGGCGGTATCGGCCAGTGCAACCAGCGGATCAAGTCCCGCGGGCACGGCCATGTAACGGGGTTCCCAGTCAGGCTGGAACTTGTCTTTGAAGCGGCGTAACCCTTGGAAGTTATACAGTTGCTCGCCACGACGGAACACCATTGAGCCCAAGCGTTGGGTCAGCGGCGCACCGCGTCGCGGTTGCAGGCCCGACAACGGCACCATGCCGAGGCTGAAGCGGGCATAGCCGTGGCTCTTATAGTGTTGAATCAGGCCGACCATCATGAACTCCATGGTCAGCTTTGGCGCGTCCGGGTGGGCGCGCATCAGGTCGAGACTGGCCAGGTCGTGGTTGTAGGTCTCGAGCAGGTTGGCAAAGGCTACCGGGTGCCCTTCGAAGCGAATGATCGCGATACGGAAGTGCTTGAGGTAGTCGTCGCTGAAGCGGCCCAGGGAAAAGCCTTTTTCCCGCACGTTCTTGCCGGTCAGCCAGGCGTCGGAAATGACCTTGAGTTCGTCCATCGGTGCGGTACCGGGTTCATGGATTTCCAGGGACAGGCCGTCCCGGGTGCCACGGTTCCAGGTGTAGCGCAAATCCTTCATCTCTTTGCCCTTGGCTTCCAGGTCAAAGCGTTTCAGGTCGACCCGGGCTTCTTCGCCCAGCTTGATCGCGGTCAGGCCGATGTCCATGTAGTACGGCAGGTTCTCCGCCCGCACCTGATAGAACACCGGGCGCGCATGGTGGATGTCGCACAGGTCACGGAACTGCCAGATCATCTCGGCGCGGGGTTGGGTCGGGCCGATCGGGTCGTACAGGGCCACCAGGCTGCGCCCGCGACGGGCATACATCAGGAAGGCCTCGTCGTTAGGATGGAACAGTAGCGCCTTGTCACCGGTCAGTGCCAGGCCACCGTCGGGCTGCGACGAGGCCATCAGGATTTTGGTGGCACGCTCCAACTCCTCCGCGGTCGGCAGGTGGATCACCGGGCGCGCCGTGCGCAGCAGCCAGGTCAGCGACACGATCACCAGCAGCACGGCGGCACCCAGCAGCGAGCGCAGGCCGCGTGGGGCGTTGGCATCCAGGGTGAACTGCCACCACAGTTGGTGGCTGTAAGGCACGTCTTGATAAGCGAACAGCAGCAGCCAGATCGACGCACCCAGCACGCACACGCTGGCCACCAGGTAGAGCGGCGAGAACGGTAGCTCGGTCAGGCGGCTGGCCCGGTAGAACGAGCGCCGGAAAATGGCCAGCAACACGGCGGTCATGGTCATCAGGCTGGCTTCTTCCCAGTCGAAACCCTTGAGCAGTGAAAGCAGGGCGCCGGTCAGCAACAGCACCATGGTCAGCATCCAGGCTGCGGACAAACGGCGGCGCAGGCCTTGGGCCAGCAACAGGCACAGCACGCCGATCAGGCTGGCACCGAAGTGCGAAGCGTCAATCAGGCGGTGGGGAATCAGGAAGCCGATGTTTTCCAGGCGCGAGTCGATTTCGGGCGTGGCGCCGGAAAACAGCAGGACCACGCCGGACAAAAAAACCAGTACGGCCAACACCGGCGCAGCCAGGCCCGAGGCCACTCGCAGGCTCTGTTGGGTCTGGAACAGGCGCTGTGCCTCGTTGACCAGCAGGAACACACAGGCGATCAGCAGCGGCAGCACCACGTAGATCATGCGGTACAGCAGCAGGGCGGCGGCCAAGGGGGCGGCCCCCAGTTTGTCGGCGAAGGCGGCCAGCAGGATGGCCTCGAATACCCCCACGCCACCCGGCACATGGCTGAGCACGCCAGCGGCCAGGGCCAGCAGGTACACCAGCAGGAAAGGGCCGAAGGGCGGCGCTTCCGGCAGCAGCATATAAAGGACGGTGGCGGCGGCGGCGACATCCAGCGCGGTGATGATCAGTTGCAGGAACGTCAGGCGTCGGCCAGGCAGGCGCAGCGTGCGGCGGCCCACTTTGACCAGCAGGTTGTCCGGGTAGGGTTGCTCCGGCAGGCGACGGCGATAAATGCCGATGCACAGTGCGGCCGACAACAGCAGCACGGCACCGGCAATAGCGCCGAGCAAACCTTGCGATACATGCAGGGCGGTGGACGCAGCAGGCAAGTTGCTCAAAGTGGCCAATGCAGCCAGCGGCGGCAGGGCGCAGCCCAGGGCCAGGCTGGCGAACACGGTCATATGAGCGACTTCTGAAGCGCCGATACCGTGGCGTGCATATAAACGGTAGCGTACCGAACCGCCCGAGAGCATCGACAGGCCAATGGCATTACCGATCGCAAAGGCAGTGAAGCCGCCGAGGGCCAGGGTCTTGGCAGGTAGTTTTACGCCGGCATAGCGCGCGCCGGAAAACTCATAGCCCAACAGAATGATGAAACCGGCGACGGCGGCGGCGAATGCGCCGAGCAGTGAAGGCTTGGGCACTTCCAGGATCGAGTCGTGGAGGGCGTAGAGGTCCAGCTCCAGCAGCAGGTGGCGGCAGGCGACGAGGGCGATTGCAAACAGCAACAAGGTTACTGCCAGCCCGATGGGTTGGCGATATTTGCTCAACAGATCCAGCCAGCGCAAACGGGTGGGAGTGATCGGTTGTTCTGCTGTGACGGAGTCTTGTGGTTCAGACGAGTTGGCGCGCATCAATCACCTCGTGGATTGTGCGCGACAGGATGGAGGTATCCAGCCAAGTTACCAATCCCTATGGACAAAATAATTACAAATATTAACGCGTATCGCCGGGGGCGGCGACTGCGGCCATTGGTCGTAGAGGATTAAGCATAGTGTGCAATGGAATGGACTCTATAAACCCTATACGGTTTCATGAAAGATGCCATGCCATTGTTTCAGAAGAGCTTTTTCACCGGATACAAAAAAGGCCACTCTTTCGAGTAGCCTTCTTTGATGTTTGGTTGCGGGAGCCGGATTTGAACCGACGACCTTCGGGTTATGAGC